>NZ_JBOKYU010000036.1:0-23589 GCF_051972735.1 Laedolimicola sp.
AGTCTGGTCTGGAAGGGATTGCAGGGCAGCTACGCTTCCCTGAAAGAGGATGTAAAAGCGAAATATGGCGTGGAGCTTACGAAGATTGGCTCAATCGGAATCAGCGCCATGATGCACGGTTATCTGGTTTTTGATAAGGATGGAAAGCAGCTGGTACCCTTCCGCACCTGGAGAAACACCATCACCGGCGAGGCTTCCAAGAAACTTACCGAATTGTTCCGGTACAACATTCCCCAGAGATGGAGCATCGCCCACCTGTATCAGGCCATGCTGAAGGGCGAGGAGCATGTGCCGGAGATTGACTTCATGACTACTCTGGCGGGCTACATCCACTGGCAGCTGACCGGCGAAAAGACCCTGGGCGTGGGCGAGGCTTCCGGCATGTTCCCCATTGACACGGCCACCAAGCAGTTTAACGCGGAAATGCTGGATAAGTTCCAGGCGAAGGTTACAGAAAAAGGTTATGGCTGGAATATCCGTGCGATTCTGCCGAAGGTACAAAACGCAGGCGAGGGAGCGGGCGCGCTTACTGCGGAGGGCGCAAAGCTCCTTGACCCGACCGGAGAGCTTGAAAGCGGTATTCCCATGTGTCCGCCCGAGGGAGACGCAGGCACCGGTATGGTGGCCACCAACAGCGTAGCCCAGAGAACCGGAAATGTATCTGCGGGAACCTCTGTATTTGCCATGATCGTGTTGGAGCATGAGCTGAAGAAGGTACATCCGGAGATTGACCTGGTGACCACTCCGGACGGCAGCCTGGTGGGTATGGTACACTGCAACAACTGTACTTCCGACCTGAACGCATGGGTAGGCCTTTTCAAAGAATTTGCCGAGAGCTTCGGCATGAAGGTAGATATGAACGAGCTCTTTGGAACCCTGTACCGTAAGGCCCTGGAGGCAGATAAGGACTGTGGCGGCCTGCTGGCATACAACTATTTCTCCGGAGAGCATCTGACCGGCTTTGAAGAAGGAAGACCGCTCTTTGTCCGCACCCCGAACGCCAAGTTTAACTTGGCTAACTTCATGCGGGTACATCTTTACACCGCCCTGGGCGCGCTGAAGACCGGACTGGATATCCTGTTCAAGGAAGAGGGTGTAGAGGCGGACGAGGTCATGGGGCACGGCGGACTCTTTAAGACAAAAGGCGTAGGCCAGAGCATTATGGCGGCAGCCATGGACGTACCGGTGACTGTCATGGAAACTGCAGGCGAGGGCGGCGCATGGGGCATCGCGCTGTTGGCAGCTTACATGAAGGAGAAGAAGGAGGGCGAGAGTCTGGGCGATTACCTGAACAACCGGGTATTTGCAGGCGAGAAGGGCGAGACCCTGGCGCCGGATCCGGAGGACGTAAAGGGCTTCGAACAGTTCCTGGTACGCTACACCGAGGGCCTGGCCATCGAGCATGCGGCGGTGGATCATCTGAAATAAGAAAAAATCTGAAAAGGAAAAAATTTACAACGAAAAAGAGGAGACTGCAGGAGCGGCTCCTCTTTTTCAGAATTGCAGGAAATGAGGGGTGACAGGCGTGTTGAAAGTATTTCTGGTAGAAGACGAGGTCATCATGCGGGAGGGCATCAAAAATAACATCGACTGGGAGAAGGAGGGCTTTTCCTTCGTGGGGGAGGCAAGCGACGGCGAGCTGGCCTACCCGCTGATCCAGAAGACCCGGCCAGATATCCTGATTACCGATATCAAGATGCCTTTTATGGACGGTCTGGAGCTGAGCCGTCTGGTGAAGCAGGAGATGCCGGAGATCAAGATCATGATCTTAAGCGGCTACGATGAATTTGAATACGCCAAGGAGGCCATCAGCATCGGCATTACCGATTATTTGGTGAAGCCCTTATCCGGCGCGCAGCTTCTGGAGGCTGTGAAGCGGGTGGGCGAGAAGGTGAAGGAGGAACAAAGACAGAGAAAATTCTTGGAAACTTTTGAGCGGGAGCGTCAGGAAAATCTGCAGCTGGAACGCCAGAAATTTTTCCGGAAGCTGGTGGGCGGCAGTCAGCCGGTTTCCGCGCTTCTGAAGGAGGGCCGGGAGCTTGGCATGGATCTGGCGGCCAACGGCTACAATATCCTGCTGTTTCAGGTCTTTGCGGATGGCCAGACGGAAGGCTACTCAGAGGAGCAGAACCGGGTGACCCGGGATATGGAGGAGCTGGTGGAGACTATGCCGGAGGTCCTGATGATTGAACGGGGCCTGGAGGGCTGGGCGTTCATCCTGAAGGAGACCGGACAGCGTACTATGGAGGAGCTGGAGGAGCGTTTCTCCGGAATGCTTCGGACTGCGCTGGAGGCCCAGGAAGAGCTGGAATATTTCGGCGGTATCGGAAATGGCGTAAAACGCTTAAGCGAATTGAAATACAGCTACCGTTCTGCCAGCAAGGCCTTTGCCTACCGGTATCTGAAAAAGCGCAATCAGATCGTAAAAAGCGGCGGAGAGACGGAAAGCGGGCCAATGGATCAGGAGCTTGCCTTAAGCGATCTGAATATGGATCGTCTGGATCGGAGAGCGATCGAGCGTTTCCTGAAAACCGGACTTACGGACGACGCCGAGCATTTCCTGGAGGATTATCTGACGAGCCTGGGCGAGAAGAATATCCAGTCCCTGATGTTCCGCCAGTATGTGATCATGGATATCTATTTCGCAGCGGCCAGACTTCTGGAGGAGCTGGGGATCGGATCCGGCGAGCTGGCAGACCGGTGCGGGGATTTTCAGAAAATGCCGGAGCTCTTCAGCTCCCTGGAAGCGTCCAGAGCCTATCTTCAGAAGGTACTGGAGACGGCCATCTCCCTGAAGGAGGGTCAGACTCAGAAGAAATACAGCTCGCTTTTAAAGGACGCGCGGACCTATATCGGGGAGCATTACGACGAGGAGGATATCTCTTTGAATACGGTGGCGGCTTCAGTGAACTTAAGTCCGAACCACTTCAGCACCATTTTCAGTCAGGAGACCGGCCAGACGTTTATCGAGTACCTGACCGGGGTGCGGATGGAGCATGCCAAGGGGCTTCTGCGCAGCACGGCCATGAAGACGGCGGAGATCGCCTTCGCGGTGGGCTACAAGGATCCCCATTATTTCAGCTACCTGTTCAAGAAGACCCAGGAATGCACGCCCCGGGAATTCCGCTCGGGCGCGCGGGAAAAAGCGGAGGATAAGGAATGAAGAAACGGGACGCGTCCATACAGAGCCGGCTGAATATGCTTCTGATCGTCTGCCTGATTCCGCTTACGGTGATGATTCTCTACCTGGTCATCATGATTCAGCGGTTTTCCGCCCGGTACGACAAAGTAGTGGAAAATATTACCGAGGCCAACGCCTATAACATCGACTTCAAGGAAGAGATGGACTACCAGATGTACATCATCGTGGCCAATTCTGAGCGGGCGGAGGAGCTCATCGATATCGACGGGCCGGAAAAACTGATTACCGAGGCACGGACCGTATTTACCGGGCTCTATGATTCGGCCTCGGAGGAATTCGCCGGGCAGCGGTTGCAGCGTATCTTGCGAAGTCTCAATATTCTGGAGGATCGGGTGCTGGAGATCGAGGCGGACGCGAAGGTCAGCGGCAATTATGACAAAAATATGGAGAGTCTGGATCTGAACATCCGCGTCCTGACGGAGCTGATTCAGGAGCAGATCCAGGAATACATTTATTACGAGACAACCCATCTGGAGGCCATTCGCGAGGGCATCCGCTCCGATGTGGACAACGCCATTCGCATGAGCAGTATCATTTTCATCCTGATTCTGTTCGGCGCTTATTTCATCAGCCGGAAAATCATGCAGCGGATCACGGAGCCCATCGCGGAACTCTGCGCGGTGACCCGCAAGGCTGCGGGCGGAGATTTTTCCGTGCGGGCCCCGGAGAAGAGCGAGGGCGAGATCGCGGTGCTGAACGACAGCTTCAACCAGATGATTGAGAAAATCGGTCAGCTGGTGGAGGATATCCGTGTGGAGCAGCTGAACCTGCGGGCCACGGAGCTGAAGCTTCTGCAGGCCCAGATCAATCCCCATTTCCTCTATAATACCCTGGACACCATTATCTGGCTGGCGGAGGCGGGGCGAAAAGAAGAGGTAGTTATGATGGTGACTACACTTTCTGACTTCTTCCGGACCACCTTAAGCAAGGGCCGGGATTACATCAGTGTCAAGGAGGAGGAAGCCCATATTCGAAGCTACCTGCAGATTCAGCAGTTCCGCTACCGGGATATCCTGGAGTATACCATCGAGATTCCGGAGGATCTCTATGATTATCCGATTCTGAAGCTGACCCTGCAGCCCCTGGTGGAAAATGCCCTCTACCACGGCATCAAGAACAAGCGGGGTCTGGGCCATATCCGGGTGAGCGGCCGCAAGGAAGGCGAGGTCTTGCGTTTTGCGGTGCAGGACGACGGCCGGGGCATGACGGCGGAGGAGCTTACGAAGGTGCGAAAGGGACTGGAGAGCGAAGAGAAAGCCGATGCGGCCGATCCGTCCGGCTTCGGACTGCAGAATGTGGCCCAGCGGATGCGACTGAATTACGGTCCAGAGTACGGCATTGTTATAAAAAGTACCTTCGGAGAGGGCACGGAAATGACGGTTACGATCCCTGCCGTAAAAAAATAAACTCTTTTCGAAAAAAATTCAACTTTATACGGACGCTTTTGGAAAATCAGTAAAAAACCAAACTATTTTCCGAAGGAAGTCCGTATTATTTTGCCCGATTTTCCGGTAAGATAGCATCATCAGCCAAGAGAAAATGGCAAAAGCGAAAAGCAAAATAAAAACAGGGAGGTTTTACAACATGAAAAGAAAAATCGTGAGCGTGCTGATGTGTACAGCAATGGCGGCAACACTTCTGGCAGGATGCGGCGGATCTTCCGCAGAGACCACAACCACAGATACGGCCACTGAGGATACCGCAGACGGAGCAGAAGACACCACAGAGGACGCAGCTCCGGCGGCAGCATCCGGAGAGCTTATCAAGGTCGGCATCATCAATAACGACCCAAACGAGTCCGGTTACCGTACAGCAAATGACAAGGATCTGAAGGCCATGTTCACCGAGGAGAACGGCTATGAGGCATCCTTCGCTTACAGCTTAAAGAACGACGAGCAGATTACCGCAGCCCAGAAGTTCATCCAGGACGGCGTTGATTACCTGCTTCTCTCCGCAGCAGATACCGCAGGCTGGGACAGTGTACTTCAGGACGCACAGGACGCAGGCATCCGCGTTATCCTGTTTGACCGTACCATCGACGCAGACGAGAGCCTGTATGAGGCTTCCATCGTATCCGATATGGACAAAGAGGGCGAGACAGCAGTCAGCTGGTTAAAGGATCAGGGACTGGATGAGTACAACATCATTCACATTCAGGGCGTGATGGGATCTGCTGCTCAGCAGGGACGTACCGGTGCTCTGGACGCAGAAGTAGCTGCAAATGACAGCTGGAGCCTGGTAACCCAGCAGACCGCTGAGTGGAACGCAGAGAAGGCACAGCAGATCGTACAGTCTGTCATCGACTCCGGCCAGAAGTTCAATGTCATCTATGCTGAGAACGACGACATGGCAAAGGGCGCTGTAGCAGCACTTGACAAGGCAAACATCTCCCACGGCGTAGACGGCGATGTCATCGTAATGGGCTTTGACTGCAACCAGTGGGCACTTTCCGAGCTGCTGGCAGGCAACTGGAACTACGACGGACAGTGCAACCCGTTCCAGGCTTCCTACATCGATGAAGTAATTAAGACCATCGAAGGCGGCAGCGAGCCGGCTGAGAAGACCATCATCATGGAGGAGAAAGGCTTCGACGCGAAGACCATCACACAGGATGATGTAGATACCTACGGCATCTAAAATCAAATTTTAAGAGAAGCGCGGCGCAGCCGGTAAGGCAGGAATGCCAGCCCTGCGGCGCGCTTCCTTTATTGCGAAGCATCTGTAAGGAACTGCCGGTGGCAGGTCCTGTAGGTGAAAGCAGGCAAATTATTTGGAGGTGAACGTAAGAGTGGAAGACAACACAGTATTACAGATGCGCAATATACATAAAAGCTTTCCCGGCGTACGAGCCTTACAGGGCGTAGATTTTACTCTGAGAAAGGGCGAAATTCACGCGCTGATGGGAGAAAACGGAGCCGGAAAATCCACGCTGATTAAGGTTCTGACCGGAGTGTATACAAAGGATGAGGGACAGATCTATCTGGACGGACACGAAAAAGAGGTGGTAATCCGCTCGCCCCAAGAGGCGCAAAAGCTTGGAATTAGCCCAGTATATCAGGAGATTACCCTGTGTCCGAACCTCTCTGTCGCCGAAAACATGTATATCGGAAGAACCGAAGGCGTGTACCAGAACTGGCGGAAGATGAACAAGGACGCGGAGAAGCTTTTGAAGTCCCTGGACATCCCGGCCAAAGCGACCCAGCAGCTCTCCAGCTGCTCCATCGCGGTACAGCAGATGATCGCCATCGCCCGGGCCGTGGACACCGACTGTAAGGTCCTGATTCTCGACGAGCCCACATCTTCTCTCGACGAGCAGGAGGTGGAGAAGCTCTTCAAGCTGATGCGGGATCTGCGGGGAAGAGGCGTAGGCATTATCTTCGTCACCCATTTTCTGGATCAGGTATATGAGGTTTGTGACCGCATCACCGTCATGCGGGACGGCTGCCTGGTGGGAGAGTACGAGATCAAAGACCTGCCCCGTGTCCAGCTGGTATCCAAGATGCTGGGTAAGGAGCTGGATGATCTGTCCGATATCCATGGAGAATACAAGACCTATGAGAAGAAAGAGGGAGAGGCGCCCGTCTTCGAAGTGGAACAGCTTCAGAGCGACGTAGGCATCAAGCCCTTCGATTTCTATATTGACAAGGGAGAAGTCAATGGTTTTACCGGCCTTTTGGGATCCGGCCGAAGCGAGTGCGTGCGCGCCATCTTCGGAGCGGATCGTGTACTGGGCGGTAAGGTCAAGAAGGATGGCCGTGCAGTGAAGATTAAGAAGCCTATCGATGCCATGCGGCTGGGCATCGGCTATCTGCCCGAGGATAGAAAGCGAGACGGTATCGTCGGCGACCTGTCCGTACGGGATAATATTATCCTGGCTCAGCAGGTGCTCCGGGGCTTCTTAAAGCCCTACTCCAAGACTGAGGCCGATAAGATAGCGGACGAATATATCAAGCTCTTAAGCATCAAGACCGCGTCGGCGGATACGCCGATCAAGTCCCTGTCCGGTGGTAACCAGCAGAAGGTCATCCTGGCCCGCTGGCTTCTGACCCATCCGGAATACCTGATTCTGGATGAGCCGACCCGTGGTATCGATGTGGGAACCAAGGTGGATATTCAGAAGCTGGTGCTGAAGCTTGCTTCCGAAGGAATGAGCGTAACCTTCATTTCTTCGGAAATGGATGAGATGCTGCGTACCTGCTCCCGTCTGGTGGTTATGCGTGACCGGAAGGTGGTAGGCGAGCTTTCAGGCGAGGATCTGAACCAGACCAGCGTCATGAGTACGATTGCCGGAGGTGACAAGTAATGCAGACAGCAGAACAGAAAAAAGGAAAGAGCGGTTTCCTGAATAACCTGCTTCATCAGCAGATTATCATTCCGCTGGCAGCCCTTTTACTTCTCTTTTTATTTAACCTGATTGTGGATCCGTCTTTCTTCAAGATTACACTGGGCTACAACAGCGCGGGAAATCCGGTTCTTTCGGGCTTCCTGATTACGATTCTGGACAGCGGCTCGGAGCTTGCGATTCTGGCCATCGGTATGACCCTGGTGACAGCGGCCACCGGCGGACAGGACATCAGCGTGGGCGCCACCACAGCCATTGCGGGAAGCGTCCTGCTTCGGGTACTCTGCGGCGGTAATTCCCGTCCCGAGAGTCTGCAGACCCCGATTATCGTAGCTTTTTTGATTGCCTGTGTGGCAGCGATGCTTTTCGGCGCGTTCAACGGCATCCTGGTGGCAGTGTTCAAGATTCAGCCCATGATCGCGACCCTGATTCTCTATACCGCGGGTCGTTCCATCGCAGCCTGGATCAATAACAACGAACTGCCGGTTATCAGCGATCCGACCTTCACCTATTTCGGTGAATTCATCCCGGGCATCCCAATTCCGACGCCCTTCTTCATTGCTGTGGCCTGCATGATTATCGTCAGCCTGGTGCTGAAGTTCACAAACCTGAGATTGTACACCCAGGCAGTGGGTATCAATGAGAACGCTTCCAAGCTGAACGGTCTGAATCCGGTCTTCATCAAGATTCTCTCCTTCGTGATTCTGGGTCTGTGCGTGGGCGTGGTAGGACTTATCAAGGTCAGCCGTATCTCCACCATCAACTACTCCGTTATCGCGAAAGACATCGAGATGGACGCAATTCTGGCGGTGGCCCTGGGCGGCAATGCCTTAAGCGGCGGTAAATTCAACATGATGGCGTCCATCATCGGCGCATACGTAATCCAGTGCCTGACCACGACGCTCTATAAGTTCAATGTACGTTCCGATGCGCTTCCGGCCTACAAGGCAGTGGTTGTCATCCTGCTGGTAGTGGTCAGCGCGCCGGTGGTAAGAGAAAAGTTCAACGCTTTTATGGCGAAACGCAAGATAAAGGAGGCGGTATAAGATGTCTAAAGGATTTGGCAATAAATTCAAAAATATCAGCGACACAAATCTGCTTCTGACCATTACCGTCGTTGTCTTCTTCGTAATGTACATCGGAGCGATCATTTTCCAGGGAGAGGGCTTCTTAAAGCCCCAGACCTTCTTCAACATCCTGAACGCCAACGCGGCATTGATCATTCTGTCCTGCGGTATGAGTCTGGTCATGATTACCGGCGGCATCGATATCTCCGTGGGCGGCGTCACAGCCCTGGTCAGCATGTGCTGCGCGGTCTATCTGGACTATAAGGGTGGAAATGTGGCTATGGCGGCACTGATTGCGTTGGTCATCGGTCTCGGCTTCGGCCTGGTACAGGGCTGGCTCATCGCCTATCTGGACATCCAGCCCTTCATCGTAACCCTGGCAGGCATGTTCTTTGCCAGAGGTATGACCACCATCGTGAATACAAACCCGTTCAACGTGGCCAATGAGGAATTCGTAGCCCTGAAGAATACCCGTGTGATTATCCCGGGTATGGGTTCTGTAAATAAACTGGGAAAATATGTAAATGCTTACGTAGAAATCGGCGTGATTGTGGCCATCCTGGTTGTCATCATCATGTTCTGTGTGTTAAAATGGACAAAACTGGGACGTAATTTCTACGCGGTGGGCGGCAACAGCCAGAGCGCCCTGATGCTGGGCATCAATGTGAAGCGTACCCGTTTCATCGCCCATCTGCTCTGCGGTATCCTGGCAGGTATCGGCGGCTTCGTCTATTTTCTCCATGTAGGATCCGGATCGGCCTCCCACGCCAGCGGCGCGGAGATGAACGCCATCGCTTCGTCGATTATCGGCGGCACCATGCTGACCGGCGGCGTCGGCAATATCATCGGCACCTTCTTCGGCGTGCTGTCCTTAAGTACGATTCAGAACATCGTGTCCTCCGCCGGACTGGACGAGGCATGGTGGACCGGAATCACCGTGGCGGCTATGCTGTGTCTGTTCCTGGTGATCCAGAGCGTAGTTATGTCCGTGAGAAAAAAAGGTATGTAACTGTTCAATCAGCCTGAAGCACTTGCTGCTGAAGGCGTAAGAAAGTGATTCAAGAGTGCAAAATCCCATCGGCGAAGCCGATTTTCATGGATTTTGCATTGTAACTGGTCAGGTACTGAACAGTTACAAAAGCATAAGGTTGTGAAAAATATGAGGAAAATAGTCGTTGGAATCGGCGTGCTTCTCTGCCTGGGGCTGTGGCTGGCGAGCTGCGGCGGCAGGCCGGAGGAGAGCACAGAGGGATATCTACAGGAGGAAGAACCGGCCCGTGACAGTAACGCCATTGTGGTGGGGCTCTCCCAGGTGGGTTCGGAATCGGACTGGCGCATCGCCAATACGGAGTCCATCAAGAATACCTTCACCGAGAAAAACGGCTATTTTCTGATCTTCGACGACGCCCAGCAGAAGCAGGAAAATCAACTGAAAGCCATGCGGAATTTTATCCTGCAGGATGTGGATTACATCATCCTGGATCCCATCGTGGAGACCGGCTGGGATGCGGTGCTGGAGGAGGCGAAGGCCGCCGGGATTCCGGTCATCATCATGGACCGGAAGGTGGAGACCGAGGATGACAGCCTGTACACCTGCTGGGTGGGCAGTGATTTTGAAGAACAGGGCCGTCGGGCCGGAGAGTGGCTGGCGGACTATCTGGAGGCACAGTGACGCGGCGATGAAGAGATTCGGATGGTGACTCTGCAGGGGAATTTAGGAAGCACCGCCCAGATAGGCCGGACCGAGGGCTTTGGCCAGATTCTGGAAGAGCATCCGAACTGGGAAATGCTGGAACGTCGGGACGGCGATTTTACCCAGACCCGCGGCCAGGAGGTCATGACGGACTTTTTACATACCTATTCCGATATCGACGTGGTGATCAGTGAAAACGACAATATGACCTTCGGTGCCATCGAAGCCATCCAGGAAGCGGGACTTACCTGCGGCCCGGAGGGCGACATCATCATCCTGTCTTTCGACGCGGCCCGGGCGGCGCTCCAGGCCATGATAGACGGCAAGCTGAATGTGGATTTTGAGTGTAATCCGGTGCTGGGTTCCATGGTTTCCGAGGTGATTCAGAAGCTGGAGCAGGGGGAGACCGTGGAGAAATATCAGTATGTGGAGGAGACGTACTTTGATCCGACGATGGAGCTGGAGACGTTGATTCAGGAGCGGACCTATTAATTCAGATAGAGTTTGAGAAAGGGAGCGCTGCGGCAGCAGGCTCCCTTTTGGCGACTTTTGATGCGGGAGAAATATAGGCTTGCCATTCAGATACTTTTTCGCTATAATTGAATAAAATGTCCGCTTAGTGTAGATATCCGTTGTTCGGAAGCGGACGCCGAGGAGGATATGAGAAAATGAAGAAAGACGATGTGCTGGTAGATGAGAAATTTAACAAGCTGGTAGAATACAGCAGCCGTTCCGGAAAAATCGACGTGCGGCTGTATGCGGATTATGATGTGAAACGGGGTCTGCGTGATTCCGGCGGAAAAGGTGTCCTGACCGGACTGACGGAGATTTCCGATGTGGTTTCCTTCGGCTATATCGATGGAGAGCGGGTTCCCATCGACGGCGAACTGTACTTCCAGGGCGTCAATGTGGAGGATCTGATCCGGGGCGAGGCCAACCGCCGGTTTGCCTTCGAGGAGGCAACCTATCTGTTATTGTTCGGAAAGCTGCCCACCAGACAGCAGCTTCGTGAATTCATTGATTTGATCGGCATCTACCGGGAGCTTCCGGAGACCTTTGTCCGCGATGTTATCATGAAGGCACCCAGTTCCAATATGATGAATACCCTGCAGAAATGCGTGCTGACCATGTATTCCTATGATCAGAACCCGGAGGATATCTCCATCCACAATATCCTGAAACAGTCTCTGCAGCTGATTGCCCAGTTCCCGCTGTATTCTGTATACGGTTACCATGCATACCGTCATTATCATCTGAATAAGAGCCTGATCATCCGCAACCCGAAACCGGAGCTTTCTACTGCGGAGAATATCCTGCGTCTGCTCCGGAAGGACGGCCAATATACGGAGCTGGAGGCAAAGGTGCTGGATGTGGCCCTGGTGTTGCATGCAGAGCACGGCGGTGGTAATAACTCTACCTTTACGACCCACGTTGTTTCTTCCACCGGCACCGATACCTATTCCGCAGTGGCGGCGTCCCTCGGTTCCCTGAAAGGTCCCAAGCACGGCGGCGCGAACCTGAAGGTGCAGGAGATGTTCAAGGATATCAAGGCCCATGTGACCAACTGGCGGGATGAGACGATGATTGAGTCTTATTTGCAGCGGATTCTCCGAAAAGAAGCCTTTGACCGGGCAGGCCTTATCTATGGTATGGGGCACGCGGTCTACACAGAGTCTGATCCCCGTGCGGTGATTCTGAAGGAGTACGCGAGAAAGCTGTCCGAGGAGAAGGGCCTGGAGGAGGAGTTTAACCTCTACGAGCGCGTGGAGCGTATCGCAGGCGACTGCCTCATGTCAGGCCGCAGACTCTTAAAGCCTGTCTGCGCGAATGTGGACTTCTACAGCGGCTTTGTATACAGCATGCTGGGTTTGCCGGAAGAACTGTTTACCCCGATCTTCGCGATTTCCCGTATCTCCGGATGGAGCGCGCATCGAATCGAGGAAATCGTCAATGCGGGCAAGATTATCCGTCCGGCTTACAAGTATGTGGGGCACCATGTGCCTTATCTCGATCTGGATGAGCGGGAGAGCGCTTATGCGGAGGAAGAAGAGAATAAAGAAAAATAGATTATAGGCTGTGTACAGCCGTAACAAATAAATAGTGCTTCGGAAACACGCAGATTTTCCGAAGCACTATTTATTTGTTACGGCTGAGATGAAGGTTATTGAGAAATACAATAAAATGTAGAGGTCTATCTCGGCTGAGATAAGGGGGATAAAAAGGCGAAGTGCATAAAAGTGCGGATTGATAATTGTGATATTTGTTAATTGACAGAAAACAGATTCGGAACGTATAATGTAGTCAATGAATGAAGCGCTTCATTTTTGGAGGTGATAAGAGGTATGGCATCCTATAAGCAGATAGCGGAACGGACCGGACTATCATTTGGAACAATTTCTAATGTTTTGAATGGAAAAGGATCTGTGAAAGAAGAGAATGTTAAAAAGGTATATGAAGCTATTGAGGAGTTGGATTACCGTCCAAATTATCAGGCGAAGGCACTCGCTTCAGACAGTGCGAAGCTTTTGGGTGTTATTGTTCCTTCCATTAACGATGTGAGAGAGACAGAAGTGTTCAGTTATATGGAAGAGTTTGCAAGATTGAGGGGATATCGGATTATGCTTTCCACTTCGCATAATTCAGCGAAAGAGGAAAAAAATCAGTGTGAGATAATGCTGAGCAGTCAGGTAGATTGCCTGTTTATTATGCCTTATTCCTCAGAAAATAAGGAATATTTCCGTCGACTTTCGGAACAGATGCGCGACCGGATTATTTTCATTAACCGATATCTGGAGGATGTGGATATTCCATTTACAGTTGTGGACAATGATTACGCGGCTATGGAAATGATTCAGTATATTTATAAGATGGGACATCGCAGGGTTACATTCCTGGATTTGAAGGATAGAGGGATTTCTTCTGTTCGGGATCGCCGGAAGGGTATTATCCGATGGTCTGCGGAAATGAATATGGAATGTGAAGTTAAGGAGATAGAGAGCACGCTCGAAGACGAGGTAATGATTGGTTACCAGTACGCAGAACAGGCGATTCGGAATCAGGAGCTTCCAAAGGTCATTCTTGCAAGGGATGACGCTATGGCAATTGGAGTTTACAGCGCCTGTATGCAGTATCAGGTAAGTGTACCCGAAACGGTGTCGATTGTAGGCTTTGGAAAGTATTATTCTGATTATATGACACCGAAGAAGCTAACGACATTTAACCGAGATTTTAAAAGTCTGCTGAAGCAGGCGACGGATATGTTTCTGGCGATTACGAATGGTGAGACAGAGCACATACAGAGAAAAAATTTTATAAAAGGATATATGGAAAATGGAGCAACCGTTCAGAAAGTATAAAATTTTCGCTTCAAAAATGAAGCGCTTCATTTTTGAAATATGAAAAAGAAAGGGAGGATAGAGGTAATTAAAACAGAAGGTACTAAAAACAGAGTAGCAAAAAGGATTGAAAAGTAAAAGAAATGTATGGAGGTAGGAAAATGAAAAAGGCACTCGTATTTTTAATGACAGCCGTGATGGCACTGAATGTCTGTGCATGTGGCGGCAAGGCAGAAACAGCAAAACAGGAGACAGCAGAAGAAAAAACAGTTGAGGAAGAAGCGGCAGTAGATACAGCTGCTCAGGAAGAGGAGGCATTTAAGCCGGAAAAGGATATCTCTTTTATCGTTGGCTTTGACGCAGGTGGAACAGCAGATATCCCGGCAAGAATTGTCGCGAAATATATGTCAAAATATGCGGGCGTAAATGTGGTAGTCAGCAACATTACCGGTTCAGGAGGACAGGTAGCGGCAGAACAGGTAAAAGCGATGGATCCGGATGGTTACACCTTGCTGCATGTTCCGGTAGGATATTATCTGCAGGCAGCGCTTGGTAACGCTGATTTTACGTATGAGGACTTTACTCCGGTCACAATGTGGTGCGATTCCTGGGTAGCGTTGGCGGTTAAAGCAGATTCACCATACGAAACCTACGAAGATTTTATTTCTGCAGCTAAGGATAATCCACAAAGCATCCGTATGGGTACCGTGTCAGGAACGCTTCCGCAGCTGGCAGCACTGGCAATACAGAAAAAAGAAGATGTTGCTTTTAAGATGACAGATCTTGGAGTAAATAATAAAGCGACGGAATTGATGAGCGGACGAATTGATGCCTACATTGATGGTGTAGGACAGTTATCCCAGTATGTGAAGTCCGGTGACTTCCGTTTGCTGATGGCATTTGCTAAAGATGATACAGTAATTCCCGGATTTGAAGATCTGCCGTCAGCGGAGAGCCTGGGATATACAGACTTTGATTATCTGCTTCAGTCCTTTGGAATGTGGATGCCCAAGGGAACAGATGAAAAGATTGTACAGTACTATGCAGATTTGATTAAAACCTGTTCGGAAGACCCGGAGTGTATAAAGGAACTGAATGCGTTGGGATATGGAGCACGCAGTGAAGACCCGGAAAATTACGTAAACATCTGTGAGAAAGTACAGACAAAGACCAATGAGGCGGTTGCAGATATTTTAAATTAACCGTATTCATACAGAAGATGGAGGACTGGCATGGGAGAATTAGTGTTTTTGGCGTTGCTTTTAGCAGTGTGTACTCTGTTTTACGGAATGAGTTTTGACTTTAAAACCAGTATTCTGGATACTTCTGGCGGGGCCGCTTTGTGGCCCCGGATTGTAATTATTTTTTTGGTTATGATTATCATAATCCGTGGAATTCAGGTAATAAAGGAGAGGGACAGAAAGCAATTTGTGTTTAAAGAACTGTTTCAGGGAAGCAGGCTGTTTTTTCTTCTCTCCCTGTTTGGATATGTGATTCTGTTCCGATATGCAGGATATCTTATTTCTACGATGCTGTTTCTGCTGATTACGATGAATATATTTTATAAAATTACAAGAGATAATTTCGGAAGTATGCGCTCTATTATAGTCAGAAATGGGGTTGCTGTTGCGTTTGTATTTGGATGTAATTTCTTTTTTGCGGAAGTTGTTCATATAGCACTGCCGCAGGGAGCAATTTGGTCTGCATTGTTAGGTTGAGAGGAGGAGTAAAATATGTTTGTTGAGGTTTTACAGAATGTATTGAACCCTTCCAGTCTGCTTTTGATTTTGACGGGCGTTGTGTTGGGCAATATTTTCGGAGCAATTCCGGGCTTGAATACGCCGATTGCGATAGCGTTGGTGCTTCCGATTACGATGATTATGGATCCGGTTCCATCGGTATGTATTCTGATGGGAATCTATATGGGCGGCGTTTCGGGAGGACTAATATCTGCAGTATTGTTGAAGATACCCGGAACGGCAGCAGCGGTGGCGACTGTTTTTGACGGGTATCCGATGGCAGAAAGAGGAGAAGGAACAAGAGCGCTGACGATAGGTGCGTTCGCAAGCTTTTTTGGAGGTATTTTCAGCTCCGTTATGCTGCTGATCCTTGCGCCGCTTTTGTCAAAAATTGCGCTTACATTTGGACCGTGGGAATACTTTGGAGCGAGTATCCTTGCCTTATCACTGGTTACGGTTCTGGCAAAGGGAAATATGATTAAGGGCTGTATTTCTCTGGGAATCGGTCTGTTGGCCTGCTGCGTAGGTCAAAGTCCCATCGACGGCGTTGCATACAGATATTCCTTCGGAAGCATGTATCTGAGAAATGGTTTTGCTTTGGTAGCAGTGGTAATCGGTGTGTTCGCACTTCCGGAGATTATAAATAATGCGGCGAGACTGAAGGAAATTCCGGTAGTAAATAAAGTGGAAAAGAAATTTTTTCATATGTTGGATTTCCAAAGTATAAAAAAGAATATCCGAACGCTGCTTCGTTCATCTGTTATCGGAACGGTGATAGGAATTCTTCCGGGATTAGGTGGAGGACCGGCAGCATTGGTATCTTATGCTGCTGCAAAAAAAGCTTCTAAAACGCCGGAAGAATTTGGAAAAGGCTGCGAGGAGGGAGTTTTTGCTTCGGAGACTGCTAATAACGCGACAACTGGTGGAGCGCTGATACCGCTGTTATCACTTTCTGTACCGGGAGACACTGCTACCGCAGTTATGATGGGTGCATTGGTAGTTCAGGGAATCGCTCTGGGGCCTAAATTGAGTATCGATCAACCGGTATTATTCCGGACCATCATTTTGGCAGTTTTCGTAGCGAACATTTTTATGTTCCTTTATCAGGCGTCTACATTAGGATTAATGGCGAAAATTCTTCAGGTACCTAAAATGTATTTAATGCCATATATTGCAGTCTTCTGCATTACCGGAATATTCTGTCTGAATTCCAATGCGTTTGATTTGTATTATACAATGGGCTTTCTTGTGCTGGGCTATATACTTGACAAAAACGGTTATCCAATTGCCCCGTTGATTCTGGGAATGATTCTGGGCAAAAATGTAGAGGAAAATCTGCGCCGTGCGATTGTATATTATGAAAGCTTCGGTAAATGTGTATTTCGGATGTCGGTGGGAACTGTTTTATTTGCAATTGCTGTAGCGGTTCCAGTTGTAGTACTCGTAAAAGAGGCGAGACGCATACAAAAAGAAAAGATGACGCGGAGATAGAAAAGGAGATACGAATATGCGGGCAATAATGGTTATGTTTGATTCGCTGAATCGCCGCTTTTTAGAGCCGTATGGGTGTGATTTTAATAAAACACCGAATTTCAGCCGACTGGCAGAAAAAACGGCCTGTTTTGATAATTTTTATGTGGGAAGCCTGCCGTGTATGCCTGCGCGCAGGGATTTACATACCGGGCGATACAGCTTCCTGCATAGAAGCTGGGGACCGATGGAGCCCTTTGATAATTCCATGCCGCAGATTTTAAAAGAGCATGGAATTTTTACCAGACTGGTCAGTGACCATGGACATTATTGGGAAGCCGGGGGCTGTACCTACCATACAATGTATTCCAGCTGGGAATGCAAGAGAGGGCAGGAAGCGGATCCGTGGGCACTTCGCACGGACGAACCGCAAATTCCGGAGCATGTGCCTACCATGAGGGAGTTTACCCATCCAGAATGGTGGCGGAACAACTGGTGTAATCGGGAATTGTACCGTCAACGGGGAACATGGCCTATGGACAGTGTGTTTGACGATGGACTTGAATTTTTAAAGCTGAATGAAAAGCATGATAACTGGTTTTTGCAGATAGAGACCTTTTCACCACATGAACCCTTTGATGTTCAGGAGGAAAGCGATCCGGAATATAAAGGACCTCATTTTGACTGGCCTCCCTATGCTCCGGTAACGGAGACAAAGGAACAGGTTGAGCATATACGAAAAAGATATGCAGCAGTCTTATCACAATGCGACAGAAATTTAGGAAGAGTACTTGACTTTATGGATGAGCATGATATGTGGAAAGATACCATGCTGATTGTGAACACAGATCATGGATTCCTGTTAGGTGAAAAAGACTGGTGGGCAAAATCGGTAATGCCGTGTTATAATGAACTGGCAAATATTCCGTTTTTTATATGGAATCCGAAAACTCCGGTTCAGGGTGAGAGAAGAAAGGCGTTGTGTCAGACAATAGATATACCAGTGACCCTGTTAGACTTTTTCGACATTCCGGCTGAACAGGAAATGCAGGGAAAATCTTTAAATTCTGTATTGAAATCGGATGAAAAGCTTCGAGATTATGCTTTGTTTGGTTTTCATGGTTCTTTCGTAAATATTACAGATGGAAGATATCTCTATATGCGGGCTTCTGCCTCTATAGGAAATACGCCGCTAAACGAATATACCCTGATGCCTGCGCACCAGGAAAATCTGTTTACGCCAAAGGAATTAAAAGAAATTGAAATATGCGGCCCGCTCTCTTTTACAAAAGGGGCGTGTCTCATGAAGATTCCTGTTCAGAGCAGACTGGCGAATGCAACTTTTTGTAATTCTTTCCAGTATGGAAATCTGTTATTTGATTTGCAGGAGGATCCGGAACAGCTTTGTCCCTTGGATGATGCAGAACTGGAGGCAAGAATGATCCGGGCATTAATCGCTAAGATGCAGGAAAGTGATGCGCCGGATGAGCAATATGAACGCTTGGGGCTTCAAAAAGATGTTGTGTATAGCCCGGAACTTGTATTAAGCGAACGAGCGAAAAGACCGGGTTTTGAGAGTTTTCCCGTTACGAAGGACTATCAGTGGGAACCAGACGCTAAGCATATTTTCATAGGAATGCTTTCGTTAATAGGGGAAGAACGTCTGGAAGAATATTTTTCAGCATTAAGGGATGTAATGGAACAGACAGGAGACAGCATTGTAAAACGGAAGCATTTTGAGATGCTTGCAAAAAAATTCTATTCAAAAGATGAAGGAAAAATTTTTTATTTTATTAACAAATTAGCAAGAATTCGATAAGAGATAAAAGAGGTAAAAAATGCCGCCTGTTCATATTATGATAAAACCGGTATCCGGATTATGCAATATGCGGTGTTCCTATTGCTTTTATGCAGATGAAATGGAACACCGCAGCGATAACATGTGTAAAAAAATGTCAGAAACGACGCTGGAAAATGTTATAAGGAAAAGTCTGGAATTTGCGGACGGTTCCTGTACATTTGCTTTTCAGGGAGGAGAACCCACCCTGGCCGGACTGGACTTTTATCAAAAACTTTTGGAAATTGAGGAAAAATACAATGCAAAAAAGGTAAAAATCGAACATGCGTTGCAGACGAATGGCTATGCCCTGGATGATAAATGGTGTCATTTCTTTGCGGAAAACAATTTCCTGGTGGGATTATCCGTGGATGGTATCAAAGCAACACATGATGCTTTTCGAAAAGACGCAAGCGGAAATGACACCTATTATCATGTGTTGGAAAAGGCAGAGTGTTTAAAAAAGGCAGGGGTACAATTTAATGTACTGACCGTTGTGAACAGCAAAACAGCCCCTAAAATTCGACGCATTTATGAACAGTACAGAAAGCTGGGATTTTGTTGGCAGCAGTATATAGCCTGCCTGGATCCCATAGGAAAACTTCAAGGAGAAAAGGAGTTTTCCTTAACGCCGGAATTATACGGGAACTTTTTAATTGAATTGTTTGAATTATGGGAAATTGATTTGAAACAGGGAAAACAGCCCTATATCCGTCAGTTCGAAAATTATATTTCTATCTTGCTGGGCTATATGCCGGAGGCATGTGAGCAACGGGGAATTTGCAGTTTTCAAAATGTGGTAGAAGCAGATGGAAGTGTATATCCCTGTGATTTCTATGTGCTGGATGAGTACAACTTGGGAAATTTAAACGAAAATAGTTTTGAAGAAATTCAGAAAAAAAGAAATGCAATTCAGTTTGTAGAGAATTCCTGTAATCATTTATCAGAATGCAAAGAATGTGAGTATTTTTTCATATGCAGGGGAGGGTGCCGGAAACACAGAGATAATATGGGAGTGATGGACGGGAAAAACAGATTTTGCCAGTCTTACCGAATGTTTTTTGATGCCTGCTTATCACGGATGGTAGAGATAAGTAAAAGATGCAGATGAGATTGTTTTCATGAAGCAGGTCTGATTTTGTGCATTGAAGCATAGATTACAACAATCGGATAACGCACGGATGTGATACTATGAAAAAATTCCTGTCCCTTCTGGTAGCTCTTATTCTGGCGCTGCAATTTCCGGTGATATCGGCCTGGGCGGAGGAAGCTCCGGCGGATACGCTGGGGATCTCGGCGCCTTCTGCGATCCTGATGGAAGCATCCACCGGTACGGTGGTACTGGAGAAAAACGCTCACGAGCAGCTGCCGCCTGCCAGCGTGACGAAGGTGATGACGCTGTTACTTATTTTTGACGCCATTTCCCAGGGGAAAATCCATCTGGACGATACAGTGACCACCTCGGAGTACGCCGCGTCCATGGGCGGTTCCCAGGTGTTTCTGGAGGCCGGGGAAACCCAGAGCGTGGATACGATGATCAAGTGCATCTCCGTGGCCTCGGCCAATGACGCGTCCGTGGCCATGGCCGAGTATGTGGCCGGGACGGAAAGCCTCTTTGTGGAAATGATGAATGAGCGCGCCAAGAGTCTGGGCATGAATGACACCCATTTCGTCAATTGCTGCGGTCTGGATACAGAGGGGCATGTGACCAGCGCCTACGACATCGCGCTGATGTCCCGGGAGTTGATTACGAAATATCCGCAGATCCATAATTATTCGACCATCTGGATGGAAAATATCACCCACACCACGAAGCGCGGGACAGAAGAGTTCGGATTGACGAACACCAATAAGCTGATTCGCCAGTACCCCTACGCCACCGGCCTGAAAACAGGCTCCACCAGTCTGGCGAAGTTCTGCGTATCAGCCACGGCGGAAAAGGACGGCATCGAACTGATAGCCGTGATTATGGCAGCGCCCGACCCCAAAGGCCGGTTTGCGGACGCCACAGCCCTTCTGAATTATGGCTATGCCAAGTGTACTCTGTACCGGGATACGGACGAACTGCCGCCGGTGACAGTGCCCGTGCGGGGCGGTGTGGAAGAGGAGGCGCAGGGAGAATACGGAGCCCCCTTTTCCTATCTGAGCACCACGGGTCAGGACTTGACCGGAATCGAAAAAAAGTGGTATGCTAAGAGAGAAATCGAGGCTCCGGTAGAGAAAGGACAGCAGATCGGAAGGCTGGTTTATTATCTGGACGGCACGGAGCTTGGAAATGTGGAAATTACAGCGGCGGAAGCGATTGAGCGGGCGGATTACCTGCATTATGTAAAACAGAGTTTCGGCTGCTGGCTTTTGTAAGGAACGGCCCGGAATATGAATTTCCGGGGCGTGAATTGATAAAGATGAAGAAGGGGAGAGGTACAAATGAATTTTCTGATTTTAGACGTGGGAACCTCCAGCATGCGGGGCATCCTGTTCCGTGGCAATGGAGAAATGCTTCATACAGTGCAGAAGACCTATCAGGTCATTACCCTGGATCATGGCTGGGTGGAGCAGAATCCGCTGGATTTTAAGGACCATATGACGGCGATTGTAAAGGAGTCCGCTGCTTGGGCGGGGGAGCATGGAGAGTCCATCGACGCGGTGGCGATTACCTCCCAGCGTTCTTCGGTGATTCCGGTAGATGAGAACGGCAATCACCTGGGCAACGCGCAGATGTGGCAGGATAAGCGTACTGTGCCCATGTGCAGGGCCATGGAGGAGCACCACAGGGAGATCTTCAAGCTCTGCGGTTCCCGGGTCAATCCGGTGTTCTCCGGCGCGAAGATGAAGTGGATGCGGCAGAATCAGCCGGATTTATATGAGAAGGCTTACAAGCTGACCGTGATTCCGGATTATCTGGTGTATCATATGACAGGAGA
Source organism: Laedolimicola sp. (assembly GCF_051972735.1). Lineage (NCBI taxonomy): Bacteria > Bacillati > Bacillota > Clostridia > Lachnospirales > Lachnospiraceae > Laedolimicola > Laedolimicola sp. The sequence goes on from NZ_JBOKYU010000036.1 coordinate 21,610, forward strand.
GTTCGCTACAGACTGGACCTACGGCAGCCGTTCCCTTCTGATGAACCTGAAGACCTGCCAGTGGGACGACCGGCTTCTGGAGCTTTTTGAGGTGGATAAGGAAAAGCTCTGCGAGCTCCACGCGCCGGGCAGCATTCTGGGACGGACCACAAAGGCATTTGCGGAGGAGACAGGACTTGCCGAGGGAACGCCGGTTATCAGCGCAGGCGGCGATCAGCAGTGCGGTATGCTGGGCCAGGGCGTGGTAAAGGACGGCCAGGTATCCCTGACGTTGGGTACGGGCGGCTTCCTTCTGACCACCTGTAAGGAAGTGCCGGAGAACCTGGACTGGGACGTGGTATGCAATGCTTCTTCGGCAGCAGGTAACTATATCCTGGAGGCCAATATGCTGACCTGCACCTCCGCCATGGAGTGGTGCAAGCGAAATTTCTTCCGGGAGGAGACGGACTTTTACGGCAAGCTTGACGATATCCTGAACGGCATTCCGGCGGGCTCCCATGGCTGCATGGCGCTGCCTTATTTCCAGGGACGGTCCACGCCGGACTGGAACAGCGAGGCCACTGCGGAGTTCGCAGGACTGACTCTCGGCACCACGAGAGAGGACATGCTGAAGGCGCTGCTGGAGGGCATCTGCATGGAGATTGGCAATAACATTGCTTCCTTTGAGAAATATGTGCCCCTTCACAGGATTCTCATCAACGGCGGTCTCTCCAAGTGCGAGGCCTTCAACCAGATGCAGGCCGATATTTACGGCAAGCCGGTCATCCGCATGGACAACGCCGAGAGTACTGCCATCGGCGCCCTGATGGTAGCCACCGTCACCATGGGCGAGTACGCCGACGTGGCCGAGGCTTTCGACAAGATCCGCGAGGGTACAGGCTCCAAGGAGTATACGGTAAATGCGGAGAAGCACGCGGTATATGAGGAGCTGCGGGCGAAGATGAATGAGAGATATCAGCGGGAGAACGGGTAAGATACATTACGGTCTCGGATGTGGGGCATGAAAAATTTTCTTGCAGATTGCATTTCCCGGGGAAATATGGTAATCTAACAGCATGTCTGATTTTAAAATTTTTGAATACGAAATAAATACAGCAAAGCTTCCGGCCGGTTCTACTGGGCCGGTCTTTGTTATGCTTGCGGATCTTCATAATTTCAGCTATGGGGAAGGCAATGAGCGGCTGGCTGAGGCGATTTTCGCCCAGGAACCGGACACGGTGCTGGTGGCGGGCGATCTGCCGGTGGGCAGGCCAGGTGCGGATTTCACGCCGGCGCTGGAGCTGATAAGGCGGCTCCGGGAGGGCGGACTTCCGATCTTCTATGGCAACGGCAACCATGAGTACCGCATGCGCCTGCACCCGGAGATCTACGGAAACATGTATACAGAATACACGGCGGCCCTTAGAGAGTACGGCGTGAAGCCTCTGGAAAATGAAAAGGTCTCCTTTTACGCTAAGGGTCTTGACATGGATATCTACGGCTACGAGCTGCCCGAGTTCTATTATAAAAAATTTTGCAGAGCCATTTTCCGTCAGGAGGATCTGGAGAAGGCCATCGGACGCCCCGATCCGACGAAGTTCAATATCCTGCTGGCCCACAACCCCATCTATTTTGACAGCTACGCCTGGTGGGGCGCGGATCTGACCGTATCCGGTCATCTGCACGGCGGTATCATAAGGATTCCGGGCATCGGCGGAATCATCACGCCCCAGGCGAAATTATTTCCCAGGTATGACGCGGGGAAGTTTAAAAAGAATGGAAAGAACCTGGTGGTAAGCCGGGGCCTGGGCACGCATACAGTGAATATACGGATCTTTAATCCGGCAGAGCTGTCGGTGATTCGTCTGAAGGGAGAATAACATGGGCATCCCCGTGAAACTGCCTGCATTTGAGGGTCCCTTGGACCTTCTTCTGCATCTGATAGAAAGCAACAAAATTGATATTTACGATATCCCCATTGTGACCATTACGGATCAGTAT
>NZ_JBOKYU010000037.1:0-22678 GCF_051972735.1 Laedolimicola sp.
GCGTTAGCCGTTGTTGGACCGTGTCATGGGGGAATTCCCGAGTGGCCAAAGGGGGCAGACTGTAAATCTGTTAGCTGTGCTTTCAGTGGTTCGAATCCACTTTCCCCCACTCTGGTTTATCTTTTAGATAAGCCACTTTTTAATTTCATATCGCGAGGTGGAGCAGTCTGGAAGCTCGTCGGGCTCATAACCCGAAGGTCACAGGTTCAAATCCTGTCCTCGCAACTAAAGAGTACGGAGAAACGACTCGTACTCTTATTTTATAAAAATGCCCAGATAGCTCAGTTGGTAGAGCAGAGGACTGAAAATCCTCGTGTCACTGGTTCGATTCCGGTTCTGGGCACTTTTTTATGTAAAAATCAAATATTTTTTGTGTAGATTCGTATGTTTTAAGTAATACAACGGATAAGCGTATACAAAAGAGGATCCCCGGGAAGAGAAAAATTCCCGGGGACTTTTTTCATTTAATCTCCTTTCCCGAATAATCATGTTCTAGGGTGTTTGATTACCCTGATTACTTTTTTGATTACCTTTTGATTTCCGGGTATGAAAAAAGCCCGTAAATACAGGCTTTTCCAGTGGAAGTAATGGGGCTCGAACCCATGACCTCTCGCGTGTGAGGCGAACGCTCATCCCAGCTGAGCTATACTTCCGTATTTATAAAATCTTCGTTCCATGGACCTGAAGGGATTCGAACCCTCGACCTCTGCGTTGCGAACGCAGCGCTCTCCCAACTGAGCTACAAGCCCGTGATGCTTACAAAAAATATTGTAGCACTTTAGCACAGAAAATCAAGTGGAAATCTGAAAATTATTCAGATGGAATGCGATAGCTTTTGGCGGCAAAATTATAGTAAAAATTAAAGATAAAATGGGATAAGCAGGATAATTCGTGATATAATGAGCGCAAGTGAGTCAACATACGTGTATGATTGACGAACGGCGAATGCCGGCTGTGAATTGAAATATTCACAGCATAATGAGTGCAAGTGAGTCAACATATTTGCAGAGGAGGTTTCTATTATGATTTCATTTGAGAACGATTATTCAGCGGGAGCGCATCCGCGGATTATACAGAGATTAACAGAGACGAATATGGAGCCGCTGTCGGGTTACGGGACAGATGTGTATTGTCAGAATGCAAGAAGAAAGATCCGAGAAGCCACCGAGTGCCCGGAAGCAATCGTAGAATTTCTGGTGGGTGGTACCCAGACCAATGCGGTAGTGATTGCGTCCATGCTGCAGTCCTACGAGGGCGTGGTAGCAGCAGAGACAGGTCATGTGAGCGTTCATGAAGCAGGAGCCATCGAGAATACCGGACATAAGGTACTGACTTTGCCACAGCATCAGGGAAAGATTGATGCGGGAGAATTAAAGACTTACCTGGAAACAATTTTTGAGGATGGCAATCATGAGCATATGGTATTTCCGGGGATGGTGTATGTGTCCTGGCCGACGGAGTACGGTACGCTCTATAGTAAGGCTGAACTGGAGGCCATCGCGGAGGTATGTCATGCCTATGAGATGCCGCTGTATCTGGACGGCGCGCGTCTGGGCTACGGTCTCATGAGCCCGGAGGCGGATATGACCCTGCCGGATATCGCACGGATCTGTGACGTCTTTTATATCGGAGGCACTAAGGTGGGCGCACTCTGTGGGGAAGCTGTAGTATTTCCGAAAGGGAACGCGCCGAAGCATTTCATGACGCGGATCAAACAGCAGGGAGCGCTGCTGGCGAAGGGGCGTCTCTTGGGCATCCAGTTTGACGAGCTGTTTACGGGAAATCTGTATCTGAATATCAGCCGTAATGCCATCGAAATGGCGGAGCAGTTGAAGCGTCTGCTTCATGACAAAAATTATACTTTCTATCTGGAGTCCCCGACCAACCAGCAGTTTGTGATTATGGAAAATGAAAGACTGGAGGAACTGAAGAAACACGTGGCAGTCAGCTTCTGGGAGAAAGCCGATGACACTCACACAGTGGTACGGCTGGCGACCAGCTGGTCTACAACGGTTCAGGATATGGAAGAGCTGGGTGAGTGGCTATAGAAGGAGAGGGAACGAATGACGGGGCAGGAACAGGCTATACTGGGAATTTTACTTATGACAGATGGCTATATTTCCTATGAGACGCTGGCGGAAAAGCTGAATATGAGTACTCGGACTGTGATGCGGCTTATCCGCAGTATGGAGACCTTTTTGAAAGATTTCTCTATCATGGTGGAAGTGAAACGGCGGAGCGGAATCCGGCTAGATGGGGCGAAGAAGGATCTGGAAGCGCTGCGGCAGACGCTGGAACTAGAAAAGACGGTGAATTACACGGCTAATGACAGAATTTTACTGATTCTTCTGGAATTGTACCAATCGGAAGAGTTCGTAAAGAGTTATTATCTGGCCTATCTGTTGAATGTATCGGCGGGGACGATTCAACGGGATCTGGAGGAGGCGCGTCTCGCCGTAGAGAAGAACGGTGTGATGTTGGTCAGCCAGCGGGGCGAGGGTATCCGGCTGAGGGGCGGGCTGCATAAGGGCAGACAGGCGCTGGCGAAGCTGTTTCGGCGATATCTTGATCTAAGAAACTGGAGCGCGGAACGGCAGGACATGGTGTTCTTAGAGCGGCTTTCCGGCAATGTAAGAAAGGAACTGCTGGAGTTTCTGGATATGCAGGGGCTATATCGGACTTATAAGCTAATCACGGATTTTGATTACACATTGACGGACAGCTTTTTGCAGGAGGATTTTCAAAATCTGGTGCTGTATACTCATATTTTGTTGCATTTTCCGAAGCTGAAACAGATTTTCACGGAAGATGGGAAGAATCTGCGACTGGATACCGAGGCCATGTATCCACGCATCTGTGAGTTTGCCAGAAAAGTAAAGAAGGAAGAGCATATTCAACTGAATAAAGAGCAGATCTGCGATTTATTGGCGGTCTATCTGTCTATGCGTAGTAATGAATCTCTGTATACAGTGTACAAATACGACGAGGACGTACACCATATGACACTCGAACTTCTGGAGGATATGGAAGGAGAGTTGGGCAAGAGCCTGACCGGTGATCGGGAGCTGGTGGAGCGCCTGGGAGCCCATCTGAATCTGATGTTTGACCGGATGCATCTGGGGACCATGGCGGACTGCAGCGATCTGGGGCAGCTTAAGCAGGAATATCCGCAAATTTATAAGATCATCGAAAAAAATATTGATGCCTTTTCCAAGCGGCACAGTCTGTTTATCAGCGAGGGAGAACGAGGATATATTATTATTCATATTTTGGCGTCCCTGGTGGAGCAGGAAGAAGAAAATCAGAGGATTCGGGCGGCACTCCTCTGTATGAGTGGAATCGGAACCAGCCGGATGCTGGCGCAGCGGGTGAAAAAGCGGTTTCCGCGGATTGAAATTGTGAAAATCTGTTCTGCGGCAGATTTTCAGGAGGAGATGATGCTGGCGGATGACATAGACCTGATTCTGTCTACGGTGAAGACAGAGCCTCTGTCGATTCCGGCGCTATTTATCAGTCCTATGCCAGATGAGGAAGAGTTTGCGTCGATTGGGAATGCCTGTGAGAAAATTGCGGAGCAAAAGCTGCGGTTGAGCTTTACAGGGAACATGGAGATGGAGCGGAAAGAGGTTCAGTATCAGCCGGATACAGCCATGCGGAAGCTGGCCTGGATGGAAGATATACTGGAAGGATTTTCCTGCAAAACGCTCTGGGCGAAGAACCTGGATGAGCTTTATGAGAAGACAGCGGAAGAACTGTTCCGGAGTACAGAGAAGCGGCGGAAATTCGTGACGTTGATGCGAAAACGCGGCGAGCAGGGATGTGTCGTGTTTCGGGAGGGAATGCTGCTTTTGCACGGACGGATGGACGAGGAGCTGGGCTTTCGCGTCTACCGGGTGCAGGGCGGCGTGGACTGCATTTCAGCGGGAAAAAGTGTAAAAGTGGAGTATGTGGTAGTTATGGTAGCGCCTGCGCAGGCGTCGAGTGAGCTTTTGGATCTGTTTAGCTGCATTTCCGCGGAACTGGTGCAGGATGAGGGACTGGCAGAGGCCATTGAGGCTATGCGGGAGGAAGAGATTTTCCGCAGGGCGGGATTGTTGATGAGCAGAGATATCTTTCATTAGAGAAGGTAGGAATAGAAGATGAAAGCAGTCATTATTGGAGCGGGAAAGATCGGCAGAGGCCTGATAGCCGGGATCTGTCAGATGAACGGCATCGGGTACAGCTTCATAGAAAACGACGGGATGCTGACGGCGCAGATGCAAAAGGAACGGCAGTATCTGCTTCATGTACTGGAGCGGCGGGAACGGGTGATTTCCATGAAGACGGCGGAGATCTGGTCACTGGAGGATACAGAGGCAGCGGAAAGGGCTATTTTGGATGCCGATCTGATCTTTACTGCGGTGGGCGGTAAACACCTGGGGGAGGTGGGTGAATACCTGGGCGAGCGCCTGGAGCACATTTTGACAGAGCGGAGCTGTTCCCGACCGCTTAATATCATTGTCCATGAAAACTGGAAATACACGGAGCGTGATCTGCACGAGGGAATCCGGAAAATACTAAGTCCGGAAAAACGGGAGCTCTTCGAGGAGATCGTGGGCATAAACATGGCCCTCTCCATGGGATTGTCGGTGGAGCCGCCGGACGAGGAGAGTAAAAAAACAGAACCTCTGGGAATCTGGATGCAGGATCGCTGGAATATTTTTGTAAATAAAGCGCTCTGGAAAGGCGATTTGCCAAAGATCAAGGGCGTTGGTTTCGTGGATCATTTTCTACAGCTGCAAAATCAGGCTTTGTATACAAATAATGCCAGCAGCGCGGTCATTTCCTATCTTGGACGCCGAAAAGGTTATCAGTATGTGGCGGAGGCCGCAAGAGATCCGGAGATAGAGCGGATCGTGGACGAGGCGTATCAGGAGATTGAGACGGCCCTGATTCGTCAGCTGCATGTATTCCCGAAGGATCAGCGGGAATTTGCGCGCCAGGCCCGGGAGAAATACCGGGATGAGCGGATTCATGATACGGTGGTCCGCCATGCACGGGATCCGATTCGGAAGCTGGGGCCGGAGGAGAGGCTGCTGGCTCCGGCGCGGATGGCGATGGCTTCCGGAATCCGGCCCACGGCTCTGGCGGCAGGCATCGCGGCGGCTCTGTATTATGAGGATGAAAATGACCCGTCGGCCTGTGAACTGAAGCATCTGCGGGAAGAAAAGGGCATTTCTGCAGTGCTGCAGGAAATCTGTGGTCTCGAGGAGGGCTGCGAGCTGGAAAAACTGATTTTGGAGCAGGTGCAAAACCTGTTTTGTCAAGATAAAAAGATGACAGAATGACAGGAACACTGTCATCTTTGAATGTGACAATGATGGCGCTGGAACAAATGGAAAAAGGAAAAACTGTCTGGTACAATAAGCTCATAAAAGGATTGCAATCTTTGAAAAACGTGATATAAGGGATGTAAGGAAAGGGGTTTTATGAGATGAGTACAAAAGTGATGAAGCAGAAGGTACAGTCTCTGGGCGGCTTTCTGACGGCGATGATTCTGCCGAATATCGGAGCATTTATAGCCTGGGGTCTCCTGACGGCCATGTTTATACCGACTGGCTGGTTTCCAAATGAATTTTTTGCGCAGTTGAAGGATCCGATTCTGAAATATCTGCTGCCACTTCTGGTGGGCTACACCGGCGGCGAGCTTGTATACAAGAAACGTGGTGGTATCATGGGCGCGCTGCTGACCATGGGCTGTATCGTGGGTACCAGCATTACCATGCTGGCAGGCGCGATGATTCTGGGTCCTCTGGGCGGCTGGATCATTAAGAAATTTGACAAGCTGATCGATGGCAAGATTCCGTCCGGCTTCGAGATGCTGGTGAACAACTTCTCTATCGGTATCATCGGTATGGTGTTCTGTCTGTTGACACAGTCCATCGCAGGACCGATTTTTGAGGGACTGAATACATTCTTCTCCTCCGGTGTGCAGTGGCTGATGGATAAGGGCCTGATGATTCTTTACCCGATTTTCATGGAGCCGGCGAGAATGCTGTTCCTGAATAACGCTATTTCCCAGGGTATCTTCGCTCCGCTGGGCGTCGAGCAGGCGGCGCAGGCCGGAAAGTCTATCTTTTTCCTGCTGAGCTCCAACCCGGGACCGGGCCTCGGCATGCTTCTGGCATACTGGCTGTATGGCAAGGGAACTGCGAAGGAAGCGGCGCCCTCCGCTATCATCATTCATTTCTTCGGCGGTATTCATGAGCTGTACTTCCCGTACATTCTGATGAAACCGAAGCTTATTATTGCCACCATCGCGGGCTGGATGTCCGGTTATGTAACCTACAGCGTAATTGGTGCGGGTCTGATTGCGTATCCGTCGCCGGGAAGTATCATTTCCTATATACTGATGACTCCGAAGGGCTGTTACTTGCAGACATTCAGCGGCGTTCTTGTGGCGGCGGCTGTATCCTTCCTGCTTTCTTCCCTGATTCTGAAGATAGACAAGAGCGCGGAGGCGGATTTCCAGGATTCTATCGTGATGATGGAAGGCTTCAAGGGCAAAGAGTCCAGGTATTTCGCAGATGTGAAAGCGGAAAAGGCAGAGACCAAGACGGTTGAGAGTAAGACGGCTGCACCGGTACGTAAAATTATTTTCGCCTGCGACGCAGGTATGGGATCCAGCGCCATGGGCGCGTCTGTGCTTCGGAAAAAGGTACAGGCAGCGGGACTGGATATCGAGGTAACGAATACGGCAATTGAAAAGATTCCGGAGGACGCGGACGTGATTGTGTGTCATGAGGGGCTGTATGAGCGCGCGAAAGCAGTAGCGCCAAACGGTAATTTCGTGGTGATTACGAATTTCCTGGCTGCGCCGGAGTACGAGGAATTGATTCAGAGATTAAAAGATAATCAGTAAAAGGATGTGGACAGGCGATATGAGTACAGGAATTCTGAAGAAAGCCAATATTCTGGTGAGACTGCCGTCAGAGTCAAAGGAAGAGGCCATAAGGAGGGCCGCGGAGCTTCTGCAAAAGCAGGGATATGTCAATGAAAATTATCACGGGCTGATGCTGCAAAGGGAGACGGAATGTACGACCTATATTGGCAATGGCGTGGCGATTCCTCACGGCATCAGCCGGAGTGAGAAAGATATTCTGAAATCCGGGATCGTTGTTCTGCAGTATCCGGACGGCGTATCCTATAACGGTCAAATGGCATATCTGGTCATCGGAATCGCGGGGAAAAATAGCGAGCATCTGGATATCCTGGCGAATATCGCCTGCCTGCTTGATAAACAGGAAAATGTAGATCGCATTGTGGGCTGTAAGACAGCAGATGAGGTCTATGAACTTCTGATGCCTTTAAATGAAACGGAGGTATAGAACATGAAAGCACTGGTATTCGGTGCGGGAAAGATAGCGAGAGGATTTGTGGGTCAGCTCCTGGAGCTGAGCGGATGGGAGACCACATTTGTGGACATCAACCGGGATCTGGTGCAGGCATTAAATGAGAAGGGAACCTATACGGTACATATTTTAGGCGACCCGAGCCTGAATACGGATGTGACCCATTACCGGGCAATCGCGCTGGATGATGAGGCGGCGATCCGGCAGACGCTAGGGGAGGCCGATCTGGCATTTACCTCCGTAGGAGGCAAAAATCTGGAGAGCGTAGGGGCGGTCATCGCGGCGGCCTGGAAAGGCGTGACACGGAAAAAACCGCTGAATTTCATCACCTGCGAGAACTGGAAAGACGCAGGCAAGGTTCTGGAAAATGGAATCGTAAAGAACCTTGACGGCGCGGATAAGGCGTATTTTGAGGAGCGTGCGGCAGTCAGCGAGGGTGTTATTATGCGGACCGGCGCGGAACCGTCGGCGGAGCAGAAGGCACAGGAGCCGCTGGGCGTATGGGTGCAGAATTTCTGGGAGCTTCCAGTGAACCGGGATACCTTTAGGGGCGAGCTTCCGGAGGTAAAAGGCGTCTATCTGATGGAGCATTTCGGGCATTTCCTGGAGCAGAAGATGTATACCAATAATACCAGCAACGCTGTTATCGCCTATAACGGGTATCTGTACGGCTATGAAATTCTGCCGGAGGCGGCGGTAAGCCCGCAGATCGCGCCCCTTCTGGACGAGGTCTACCCGGAAATCAACGCGGCGCTGGTGGCAGAGTTGGGCGTGGATCCGGAGAAGCAGGCAGCATTGGCGAAGAAGGCCCGTGCCAAGTATTCGGATCCAGAGCTGGTGGACCGCATCATCCGGAACGCCAAGGATCCCATCCGTAAGCTTGGACCGCAGGATCGCCTGATTGCACCTGCTCATATGGCGTTAAAGCATGGCATTGACCCCAAAGTTATCATTCGCACGATTGCGGCGGCGCTCTACTATGACGAACTCACGGATGAGAGCGCGGTGGAACTGAAGCGGCTGCGGGAGACGGAAGGAATCCCTTATATTTTGAAAAATATCTGCAAGTTAGATGAAAAGGAAGTATTGTATACAAGAATTCTCGAAGCAGTGGAGGAATTGAAGCAGGAGGGAATCTGTCAATGAAGAAAGTTATCCTTATCGGTGCTGGACAGACCGGCCGCGGTTACCTGGCGAGACTTTTGAGTCTGTCTGGACAGCCCTTCGTCTTTCTGGATAAAAACGAAGCATTGATTGAGGAGCTTCGAAGCGCCGGATCTTACAAAATTTCTTTTGGAGGCAGCGAGCGGGAACCGTTAGAGATCAAAGTGCCAGAGGCCTGTGTGATGGGCTCTGCGGAAGCGGCGGAGGTGCTTGCAGATGCGGATTTCATTTTTACATCCATTGCGGAGCAGAACCTGCCGCAATTGATTCCGGTTTTGCAGCAGGCAGTCCGGGAACGGACAAAACCGGAGCCCTTGAAGCTGATTACCTGTGAAAATGGGGTTTCGCCCAAGAAAAAGCTGGAGGGAGTTATACCGGAGGATCGGCTGGTGCTTTCCGAGGCAGTGATTTTCTGCACGACCCTGAAGGCGGAAAAGGGGCTGGATATCCTGTCGGAGGATCTGGATTGGCTGCCCTACGATGTGAAAGCATTGGGGGAGACCCTTTCCTGGCACGGCATGGAGGCGGAGGAAGATTTCCCGGAGCTGCTTGAGCGGAAGATCTACACCTACAACTGCCTGAGCGCCTGCGTGACCTATCCGGGAGCAGCTCTCGGCTATGAGAATTATGCGGAGGCGGCCAATGATCCGGCGATAGAGGAAATTATGAAAAAGGCGGTGGCATCGCTCAGTAAAGCTCTGGCGGCCCGTTACGGGATTACGGAGCAGAAGCAGCATGAATTTGCCATGCGCGCGGTGCAAAAATTCCAGAACCGGAGCATCCGGGACACCATAGAGCGGAACGCCCGGGACGTGCAGCGTAAGCTGGGACCGAAGGAGCGCATGATCGCGCCACTTCTGATTATGAAGCAGTACGGGGCGGATACCTCCGCATTGGAAGAGGTTATTGCGGCAGCGGTGCTGTATGGCAGGAAGACCGGAACGATTCAGCTGAAGGGAGAGCCTGTGGCAGATCCGATGGCGAGACTTCCAGAGCTTTGTCCGGATCTGACGCCGGAGACCGTAAAGGCCATTCGGACGTATTATCGGAAGTATGAAAATCGTTAAGCGTAAAATAAGAAGGACTGCGTAAGCGGTCCTTCTTGCTGTATCGGAAAATATATAGTAAGATGAAGAAGAGTTTGATAACATTTGCAACAGGCAGAGGACAGAAAGATGGATAAGAATGCATTTGGCGGCCCCCTTTATCGGAAGCTTCGGGCTTATGGAGCTTCGGATGTTTACGCCTTTCATATGCCGGGGCACAAGCGGCTTATGGGGGAATTTGAGAATCCATTTCAAATAGATATTACGGAGATAGACGGTTTTGACGATCTGCATCATCCGGAGAATGACGGGGTGCTGACGGAGGCCCAGCGGCGGGCGGCGCAGGTGTTCGGGGCCGGGGAGACGCATTTCCTGGTAAATGGAAGTACGGCGGGAATCCTGAGCGCCATCTCAGGCTGCACGAAGTATGGCGGGACGCTTCTGATGGCCCGGAACTGTCACCGGTCTGCCTATCACGGGGCGGAACTCCGGGGATTAAAAACGGTGTATCTTTATCCACAATACATCCCGGAATTGGGGATAAACGGCGCGATTTTGCCGGAAGATGTGGAAAATGCATTGCAAAAGCCCATCATAGAGAAAAAACAGCAGGCGGATGGGAAAACAGAGAAAGACTCCGGTGGAGACAGGGAAAAAAATCAAAACCGGATTCAGACAGATATCCAGGCTGTCATGATAGTATCCCCTACCTACGATGGCGTCTGCTCAGATGTGCGCCGGATCGCGGGAATCTGTCATCGATATGGCGTTCCGCTGATTGTGGATCAGGCTCATGGGGCGCATTTTCCATTTTCAAAATACTTTCCGGAGGACGCGGTGAACGCAGGGGCAGATGTGGTAATTCAGAGTGTGCATAAGACGCTGCCGGCCATGACACAGACGGCGCTTCTGCATGTGCAGGGAGAAATCGCGAATCGGGAGCGGATTCGGAAATTTCTGTCCATCTATCAGAGCAGCAGCCCGTCTTATGTGTTGATGGCTTCCATTGACGCCTGTGTGGATTTGATAGAGCGGGACGGCGAGGAGCTGTTCGCGAAGCATGTGCGGGAGCTTAAGAATTTCCGGGAGAGCTGCCGGGAGCTGAAATGGCTGTATCTGGCCGGACTGGACAGTGAGAAGGACGGTATATGGCAGTTGGAAGCGAAACTGGCGGAGTTCGGGCAGACGGCGGATTTTGATCGGAGCAAGCTGCTGATTTCCGCAAGGAGAGCGAATCTGGCAGGAGCCGGGCTGACAGGAGAAGAACTGTCGCGGATTCTGCGGGAGCGCTATCATATCCAGATGGAAATGAGCGGGCCGGATTATGTGGTTGGAATCGCGGGAATCGCGGATTCGGAAGAAGGATTCGGGAGACTGGCGGAAGCGCTGCATGAGCTCGATCAGGATATGGATGAAAAGATACCGGTCGGCGTGAGCACAGCAGATAAAGCGAGCGCCAAGAGCAACGCGCTGCCACGTCTGAAGGCTGTTCTGACCATTGGTGAAGCAACGGAGGCCGAAAGCGCTTGCAGGCCTCTGGCGGCCTGTGAGGGCGCTGTGGCAGGCAATTACGTGTATCTGTACCCGCCGGGAATTCCGGTTCTGGCGCCGGGGGAGCGGGTGACGGAAGAGCTGCTGAAATGCATAGAGGAATGGCTGGAGGCCGGTTATGAGGTGCACGGGCTGGAATACGACGGAGACGGGATTCCGAAGCTTGGGATTGTTAAAGAATAAAACGGAGAAAATGATGGGAAAATTATTTTATGTAATCGGGAAAAGCGCCACAGGCAAGGACACCATTTTTCAGAAGCTTCTGGAAAACGAAAGCCTGACTCTGAAGCCACTGGTGCTGTACACCACCCGTCCTATGCGGGCCGGGGAGGAGCAGGGGGTGCAGTATCATTTTACGGATGAAGCGGGTCTGACAGAACTTCAGAACGCCGGGAAGGTGATCGAGCTTCGGGCTTATGATACGGTACATGGAGTGTGGAAATATTTTACAGCTGATACAGAGGCGACCGATCTGGAAAAATATAACTATGCGGGTGTCGGCGTACTGGAGTCCTACCGGGCACTTCGGAATTATTATGGGGCAGAGCGAGTGATTCCCATTTACATCGAAGTGGAGGACGGAGAGCGGCTGCAGAGAGCTCTCACTCGGGAACGCGGACAGCAGGAGCCAAAGTACGCAGAGCTTTGTCGGCGGTTTCTGGCGGACAGTGAGGATTTCGCGGAGGAGAAAATTGCGGAGGCCGGGATCGAAAAGCGGTTTTATAACCGGGATTTGAAGGAAAGCATAGAGGAAATCTCAGCGTATATAAAAGAACATAAGTGAGAACCTTCAGATAAAGGAAATTACAGTCCGCAGGCGGATTTGCGGAGCAGAACAAAAGTATAAAAAGCTGTTTTTTCTAAAAAATGTATGTTATACTAAAAAGAGTATTTTTTCATCAAGTTAGTTTTGATAAAATGAACAGCGGTAGAAAGAAGGGAGTGTGAATATATGGCCGGATTTTCCGAAATCTTAGGGCACGGGCAGATCATCGAGCACCTGCAGAATGCCATAAAGCTTCAAAAAGTATCCCATGCCTATATTCTGGATGGAGAAGAAGGAGCGGGAAAGAAAATGCTGGCCCGGGCCTTTGCCCAGACACTCCAGTGTGAACGGGGCGGTGTGGAGCCCTGCGGGGAATGCCATTCCTGCAAGCAGGCACAGAGCGGCAATCAGCCGGATATCATTGAAGTGACGCATGAGAAGCCCGCCAGCATCGGCGTGGAGGATATCCGCGGTCAGCTCTGCGGCGATATCCAGATCAAGCCCTATAGCAGCCCATATAAAATCTATATTGTGGACGAGGCAGAGAAGATGACCGTACAGGCCCAGAACGCCCTCCTGAAGACCATTGAGGAGCCGCCTGCCTACGGCGTCATCATGCTGCTGACCACCAATGCAGACGCATTCCTGCCGACAATTCTGTCCCGGTGCGTGACCCTGAAGCTGCGTCCGGTGAAGAATGAGATCATCAAGCCCTATCTGATGGAGAAGTACCATATTCCCGATTATCAGGCGGAGGTATGCACCGCATTTGCCAGGGGAAATGTGGGGAAAGCGGAACGGCTGGCCCAGTCGGAGCAGTTCGCGGAGCTGAAAAGCCACCTGATTCATCTGCTTCGGCATCTGCGCGATATGGAGATCTACGAGCTGACCGAGGCGGTGCGTTCGGCATCCGAGTATAAGACGGAGATTAACGATTACCTCGATCTGATGGCCCTGTGGTTCCGGGATGTGCTTCTGTTCAAGGCCACCCGCCAGATTGACGGACTGGTTTTTGCGGAAGAAATTAATGATATCAGCGCCCAGGCCCAGAAGAGCTCTTATGAGGGGCTGGAGCGGATTTTAAAGGCACTGGAGAAGGCCAAGGTGCGGCTGAAGGCCAATGTAAACTTTGAGCTGACCATGGAGCTTCTCATGCTGACGATAAAGGAGAATTAGAATGGAAAAAGTCATAGGCGTCAGATTCCGGAACGCGGGAAAAATATATTTCTTTTCCCCCGGAAAGCTGGACATTCCCAAGGGAAAGCATGTGATTGTGGAGACCGCCAGAGGCGTGGAGTACGGATATGTGGTAGTGGGCACCAAAGAGGTGGAGGATAAGAAGATTATCCAGCCCCTGAAGCCGGTGATCCGGATTGCGACCCAGGAGGATGATACAAGAGAGGCGGCCAACCGCTTCAAGGAAAAAGAGGCATTTAAAATCTGCCAGGAAAAGATTAAGAAGCATGGATTGGAAATGAAGCTGATCCAGGCGGAATATACCTTCGATAATAACAAAGTATTATTTTATTTTACCGCGGACGGACGTATTGATTTCCGCGAGCTGGTCAAGGATCTGGCCAGCGTGTTCCGTACCCGTATTGAGCTGCGGCAGATTGGAGTCCGGGATGAGACTAAGATCTTAGGCGGTATCGGCATCTGCGGCAGACCCCTGTGCTGCCATACCCACCTGTCTGATTTCGTGCCGGTGTCCATCAAGATGGCCAAGGAGCAGAACCTGTCCCTGAACCCCACGAAGATTTCCGGCGTATGCGGCAGACTGATGTGCTGCCTGAAGCATGAGCAGGAGACCTACGAGGAGCTGAACAGCCATTTGCCGGGACTGGGGGATTATGTGACCACAGCCGACGGACTGAAGGGCGAGGTGCAGAGCGTCAATGTGCTGCGCCAGAAGGTAAAGGTCATCGTTACCGTCGAGGGCGACGAGAAGGAGATCCGAGAGTATCCGGTGGAGGAGCTGAAGTTCCGCCCGAGAAGAAAGAAAGGCGATAAGGGCGACAAAGGCGGAGCGGCGGATAAGGAACTGAAGAAGCTGGAGGCCCTGGAAAAGCAGGAGAGGAAATCAAAGCTGGATGACAATTAAGTTAAAGGATGGGGAACGGTTGGACGATCTGCAGCGAAACGGCTATCAGATTATCCAGAATCCCAGTAAGTTTTGTTTTGGCATGGATGCGGTGTTGCTGTCCGGGTTCGCGAAGGTGAAGCCGGGTGAGCGGGCGCTTGATCTGGGAACCGGCACGGGGATTATACCGATTCTGCTTCGGGGCAAGACATCGGGGCGTGATTTTACCGGGCTGGAGATTCAGGAAGAGAGCGCGGATATGGCCAGGCGAAGCGTGGAGTTAAATGCTCTTTCGGATTCCGTTTCCATTGTCCAGGGTGATATAAAGGAAGCGGCTTCTATCTTCGGGGCGGCTTCTTTTGATGTGGTGACCTGCAATCCGCCGTACATGACGGGCAGTCACGGCATCGTGAATCCGGAGCTGCCCAAAGCCATCGCGCGCCATGAGATTCTGTGCAGCTTCGAGGATGTGGCCAGGGAGGCGGCGAAGGTACTGCGGCCCGGCGGACGCTTTTATCTGGTACACCGGCCCTTTCGACTTGCGGAAATTATAACTACACTGGTGAAGTATAAGTTGGAGCCCAAACGGATGCAGTTAGTCTATCCATATGTGGATAAGGAGCCCAATATGGTGCTTCTGGAGGCCTGCCGGGGCGGGCGTTCCCGAATGACCGTGGAAAAGCCGTTGGTTGTATACAGGGAGCCAGGCGTCTATATGGATGAGATTTACGATATTTACGGGTATTAAGGAGAAAAGATGCAGGGAACGTTATATCTGTGCGCCACCCCGATCGGCAATCTGGAGGATATCACATTTCGGGTGCTGCGTATCTTAAAAGAGGTGGATGTGATTGCGGCGGAGGATACCCGCAACAGCATCAAGCTTCTGAATCATTTTGAAATTCATACGCCCATGACCAGCTATCATGAGTACAATAAGTTCGACAAAGGCCGGGAGCTGGTGGAGCAGCTGCGGGCGGGCAAAAATATTGCGTTGATCACGGACGCCGGCATGCCGGGCATCTCGGATCCGGGCGAGGAGCTGGTGAAAATGTGCGCGGAGGCGGGCATTACGGTGACGGTGCTGCCGGGAGCCTGCGCCTGCGTGACGGCGCTGACGCTGTCGGGGCTCGGGACCAGGAGGTTTGCCTTTGAGGCCTTTCTGCCGTCGGATAAGAAGGAACGCCAGAACGTGCTGGAGGAGCTGAAAAGCGAGACGCGGACGATGATTATCTATGAAGCGCCCCATCGGCTGCGGAAGACCCTTGGAGAGCTTCGTGATACCCTGGGAAATCGGCGGATTTCGGTGTGCCGGGAGCTGACAAAGAAGCATGAGACCATTTTCCGGACGGATCTGGAGGCAGCCATCCGCCACTATGAGACGGAAGCGGCCAGGGGCGAGTGCGTGCTGGTCATCGAGGGCCGGAACCGGGAAGAGATAGAAAAGGAAAAGCAGGCGGCCTGGGAGCAGATGACCATTGCGGAGCATGTGGCGCTATATGAGCAGCAGGGAATCCAGCACAAGGAAGCCATGCGGTTGGCGGCCAAAGATCGTGGCGTATCCAAAAGAGATATTTACCAGGCTCTGCTGGAAGGATAATTTTGCGCAAAAGAAAAAACCGGGGACCCATTGTTGGGTTGCCGGTTTTTATGTACCGATAAATATAATTAAATTAAGTTAGCCTTTTTTGCTAATTCCTCAATTGACTTTTTGGAAACCATTTTACCATGGAATTCAATAAGATCATCTCGGTCTCCTGTGAAAATATCCGTCGGTGCATACTTCTTTAAAATAATTTTGTCATCTTCAACATAGATCTCGAGAGAATCGCGTTCTTCAATTCCGAATACTTTTCGTAATTCCATAGGAAGCGTGATACGTCCGAGTTCATCCAGTCTTCTGACCACTCCGGTGTTCTTCATTGCTTCTCCTCCTTCATTTAATGGTAACACTTTATTTCAATATTATACCAAATAAGCCATAAGATTCCAATAGAAAAATAGGTTTCTTAATGAACTTTTAATGAATAGAATGCAAAAAAATGTACAAAAAAGGATAAAAAAGAAAAAATACGGGACAAAATACAAGGCAGGCAAAAAAATTTCCATAAAAAGGAATCTGCAATCATATATTGAAAAAAATGGGAGAAGATACCATGCTGAATGATCTGTGGGCGGCCATGCTGATACTGGGAATTGTTTACGGAGCCTTGCAGGGGAGGCTGCCGGAATTGACGGAAGCGGCGCTGGAATCGGCGGGGGAGGCAGTAACGCTGTGTATCACCATGGCAGGAATTATGGCATTGTGGGTGGGATTGATGGAAATTGCCCAGAGGAGCGGCGTCATAAGGCGGGCGTCCCGGGCTATCGCTCCTTTTATGAATTTCATGTTTCCGCGGCTGCCGCGGGAGCATCCGGCCAGAGAGTATATCACGACCAATGTGATCGCCAATATCTTCGGTCTCGGCTGGGCTGCCACTCCGGCAGGGCTGAAAGCCATGGAGGCGTTGAGCGATCTGGAGGAGGAGCGAAGAAGGATGGGACAGCAGGCACGGAAAAAGGGGACGGCCAGCAACGAAATGTGTACTTTTCTGGTGCTGAATATCGCGTCTTTGCAGCTGATTCCGGTGAATATCATCGCCTATCGGAGCCAGTATGGCAGTGTGAATCCGGCTGCGATTCTGGCTCCTTCGCTGGTGGCGACGCTGATCAGCGCCGTGGTGGCGGTGGTGTTCTGTAAGCTGATGGACAGGGGGTAAGGAAATGGCAAGGGTGATGCTTTACATATCGGATCTTATCGTGCCCTTTCTGATTTTCTATGTGGTGATGGAGGGGCTGGCCGCGAAGCGGCCGGTGTACGATGATTTTGTAAAAGGGGCAAAGGACGGACTGAAGACGGTGGTGCAGATTCTGCCGACACTGGTGGGGTTGATGGTGGCTGTCGGAGTACTGCGGGCTTCCGGCTTCCTGGATTTCCTGGCGGGTTTGCTGGGCGGTCTGACGGAAAAGGTGCATTTCCCGTCGGAGCTTCTGCCGCTGGCTATCGTGCGGATGTTCTCAGCTTCGGCGGCCACAGGGCTGGCGCTGGATATTTTTAAGGAGTACGGGACGGATAGCTATGTGGGGCTGGCGGCGTCCATTATGATGGGGTGTACGGAGACGGTCTTCTATACTATGAGCATCTATTTTATGGCAGCGAAGGTGAAGAAAACCCGCTACACGCTACCGGGGGCGCTGCTGGCAACGGTGGCGGGGATCGCGGTCAGTGTGTGGCTGGCGGGAAAAATGGCATTTAACAGTTAGATAAGACTAATCCATAGCTGTCCAGGCGGGCAGGTAAGAGTGGAGAATGGAAAAAGGAGCGGGGCCGGTGCGGAGCAGGTAGCTGTGGAAATCCTTCAGTGAAAACTGTGCGCCAAGGGTATCTTCCGCTTCTTTTTTCAGTTCCAGGATTTCCACGGCGCCCAGATAATATTTCAGGTAATTGGCGGGATCCTGCCGGATGGCCTGGTAGATTTCAGCAAGGGCATCGGCGTCGGTGATGCCGTAGCCGTTCCAGAGAGCATTCATTTCCGCAGGGGTCCATCCTTCATAGTGGATGCCCACGTCCGAGCGGGCGTAGAGGCCCAGCAGGAAGAAGGAGTTGGCGGCTAAGAGGTCGGCCATATCCGGATCCAGGCCGGCGTAGCGGTAAGACAGGCGTTCCGCGTAGGTGGCCCAGCCTTCCACGAAGCCGCCGAAATAGAAGAAGCTGCGGACCGGATGCTGCGGAGAGGTCTGCTCGGAAAGTGTCTGGTAGAGATGGCCGGGGAAGCCTTCGTGGGCCAGTGTGGTGAAAAGGGTCAGCGGGTCATAGTCAGCAGCAGGATTGATATAGATGACATGGTCCCGCATGGCGTCCAGGGGCGGCGTCAGGTAGAAGGCAGGGCTCGTATGTTCCTGCAGGGACGGGGAGACAGACTTGACGGAAATGGGAATGGAGGAGGCGGAACTGTCGGTATCCGCGCCAGTATGGGCATTTGCGTCGGCAGCAGGAAAATCAGCCAGCATCCGGGCTTGCAGCTCTGCGAGAATCTGCTCCGGTTCCCGGGCCGTGGTGGTGCGGGGAACATCTGTCAGCAGCTCCG
Organism: Laedolimicola sp.; assembly: GCF_051972735.1. Classification (NCBI taxonomy): domain Bacteria; kingdom Bacillati; phylum Bacillota; class Clostridia; order Lachnospirales; family Lachnospiraceae; genus Laedolimicola; species Laedolimicola sp. The sequence goes on from NZ_JBOKYU010000037.1 coordinate 18,126, forward strand.
GACGGTTTTTGACCAGCTCGGCCATCTGACGCACATCGCTCAGGAGCTGGTGGTCGATGAGATCGCGGATTTCGGACAGGGTGCGATCAGAGCCGATGATGGCGTCTGTGAGAGCCTGATAGTAGGAGCGGCCTTCCGGGTAGTGGGCCAGGCCGTAGGGGTTGGCGCCGGAGCCTTTCAGGGAAGAAAGGGTTTCGATGAGGTGGGCGTAGGCAGGGAAAACGTGTGCTTCGAGCATCTGCTGGTTAAGGTTTACATAATTTAAAATTTGGCGGTCGGAAAGCTTGGTGCTCTGAACGAGTCCGGTAAGGCGCTCAGAGAAGGATGTTACTAAAAAATGTTCGTCGATTTCCCCGGAACTTTCATTGAGTATGACGGAAGTTTCTCTGGAATTTTGAACAGAGTCAATATCGGTGACTGATATGTTTTCAGAGGTGTTCTGATTGATATTACTTGGGTTAGAATTATGGTAGTCTGCGCCGTCTAAAAAATCCTGACACCCCGCAATCACCGCGTCGACACTTTCATCCGTCATAAAAAGTCCAGCCTGGACCTTCTCCTTTTCATACGCGCATAATTCCTCAAAATACGCGTCCGTCTTCGCCAACAGACGCAGATAAATATCCACATCCTCCTCCGAAGTAAAGGCATATTCCGCCAGCAGCACTGGAAGCTGCACCTGCACGCCCAGCAGCGGGCTGAACACTTCTTCATAATATGGAAAACGAAGCAACGCAAGCTCCCGGGGAATCTGCGTGTTCAGAATGTCCCATTCCAGTCGGTTGACATAAGAAAGCTCGCTTCGCGGAAATTCTGACAGGGCAGCGAATGCATTTTCCAGGGCGGCAGCTGATTGGGCTTTGGACTCCTCCGAGTAAGAGCCATAGGAAATCGGAAACTTACGAATCCCGTAAGCCACCGGATCAGCCAACGTATAATGAAGCGTCAGCGTGCTGCCGGTGACAGATTCCCGGAAGAGGCCGTTGGTGAAGGCTTCGAAGGCCTCATCGGCGGAAGTAGTGTCCGTACCGGGCAGACAGGAGCGGGAGAGAAGCAGAGCCGTCGTTAAAAAAGCAGAGAGAAAAAGAACAAAGAGGAAGGATTTTTTCATGGAAAACCACCGGAATAACTCTTGGTGTAGTTTATGAGAAGAATGGGGAAAAAAGAAATTGTTACGTGCAAAAAGACCGCATACCGAACTTTCACATCCGATATGCGGCCTTTCCAAATTTATTTCACTGTTCTAAATTATGCCTCTGCGGTTTCATCCTCAGCGTCTGCATCATCTGCTACGGCATTGTGTACCTCCAGTACGGTAGCAACGGTAGCTTCCGGGGAAGTATGCAGGTCAATGGCAGGATTCTTGGCGATATCCAGATCCTTAACCTTCAGTGTCTCGCCGACCTTCATGTGGCTGACGTCAACCTTGATCTTGTCAACCAGATCTGCGGGCAGAGCTTTGTAAGTAACTTCCTGAAGCATCTGCTGTACCACGCCGGCCTGTACATCGTCCTGGCCCAGCAGGATCACCTCTGCTACGGAGTGAACCTTCTCGGTGCTTACCAATGCCTGGAAATCGATTTCCAGAAGCTGTCCTCTTAAGGAATCGTAATCAATCTCCTTAATCAGCGCGTCGTAGGTCTCACCTGCAACCTCCAGCATTACCTGGCTACCTTTACCCTCGGTTCTCAGGATGCGCTCTGCATCTGCCTTGGTAATCTGAAGGGGAATGGACTCCTTCATCTCGCGGCCATAGATATTGCCGGTAACATAACCTTCACGTCTAAGTTTCTTGGCTTTCGTCAACATGTCTCTTTTTTCAGCTTTTAAAGTATTCATTTATCTTTTCCTCCAAAATCTGAATCGCTTAGCAGCCTTCCACTTTGTGTAACAAACAGGTATTGTTAAGTGGTTCTATATTTAATTTACGGTGATTATTATAGCACTGATTTTTCAAAGTTAAAGAGTAAATTTGAACAAAAATGAGTATCGAAATTCGATAAAAAACTGAAAATTTTTAAACGAATAAGAGAAGAAAAGTCAGCAGGCTTGACAAAAGGTTTTGGCCGTGTTACGCTTCTTTTATATGAGCAAAATGCAAACGCTACGAAGAAAAGAGTAAGCTGTATGCGTCTTTTACAGAGAATTCCCGGTGCTGAGAGGGATGAAGACAAAAGAGCTGAAGATGGTTTCTGAGCGGCACGGATGAACGTAAGGTTATTTTCGATAAAGGGATTTCCTATGGGAAATGGTTTTGCGATAAGCCGTGATGGGTGCGCCCGTTACAGCGTCAGGGTATGCAGGTACCCGCAGAGGTCTGTCTCGTGAGGGACAGGCGAACAGAAGTGGTAACACGGGAATCATCCCCGTCTTCTTTAAGATTTAAGGAAGACGGGGTTTTTTGATCTTTCGTTTGCAGAGAAAGAGAGGTAAAAAATGGAAAAGAAAAAGTTTTACATGACCACGGCCATTGCCTACACATCCGGCAAGCCCCACATCGGCAACACCTATGAGATCGTACTGGCGGACGCCATTGCCCGTTTCCGCAGACTCCAGGGCTACGACGTATTTTTCCAGACCGGAACCGACGAGCACGGCCAGAAGATTGAGCTGAAGGCTGAGGAGGCAGGCGTTACTCCGAAGGAATTCGTGGACAATGTGTCCGGTGAGATTAAGCGGATCTGGGATCTGATGAACACTTCCTATGATAAATTCATCCGCACCACCGATGATTACCATGAGAAGCAGGTACAGAAGATTTTCAAGAAGCTGTATGACCAGGGCGATATCTACAAAGGTGCTTACGAGGGTATGTACTGTACTCCCTGCGAGTCCTTCTGGACCCAGTCCCAGCTGGTGGACGGCAAGTGTCCGGACTGTGGCCGCGAGGTGCAGCCGGCCAAGGAAGAGGCTTATTTCTTCCGTATGAGCAAATACGCTGACCGTCTGATTGACCATATCAACAAGCATCCGGAATTCATTCAGCCGGTTTCCAGAAAGAATGAGATGATGAACAACTTCCTGCTTCCGGGTCTGCAGGATCTGTGCGTATCCCGTACCTCTTTCAAATGGGGCATCCCGGTAGACTTCGACCCGAAGCACGTGGTATACGTATGGCTGGACGCGCTGACCAACTATATCACCGGCATCGGCTACGAGTGCGACGGAGAGTCCAGCGACCTGTTCAAGAAGGAGTGGCCGGCGGATTTGCATCTGATCGGAAAAGATATTATCCGTTTCCATACGATCTATTGGCCCATTTTCCTGATGGCGCTGGATCTGCCGCTGCCGAAGCAGGTATTCGGTCATCCGTGGCTCCTGCAGGGCGATGGCAAGATGAGCAAGTCCAAGGGAAATGTGCTTTACGCGGACGATCTGGTAGACATGTTCGGCGTGGACGCGGTTCGTTACTTCGTACTGCATGAGATGCCCTTCGACAACGACGGCGTGATTACCTGGGAGCTGATGGTGGAGCGTATGAACTCTGACCTGGCCAACACCCTGGGCAATCTGGTAAACCGTACCGTATCCATGTCCAACAAGTACTTTGACGGCGTGGTCAATAACACAGGTGTGCTGGAGCCGGTAGACCGCGAGCTTCGCGAAGCTGCTGTAAGCGCGGCAGAGAAGGCTTCCGCGAAAATGGACGATCTGCGCGTGGCAGACGCCATCACCGAGATCTTCAACCTGTTCAAGCGCTGCAACAAATACATCGACGAGACCATGCCCTGGGCCCTGGCTAAGGACGAGAGCAAGAAGGAACGTCTGGCGACCGTACTCTACAATCTGGTAGAGAGCATCAGCATTGGCGCAAGCCTCTTAGAGCCGTTTATGCCGGAGACTGCCGACAAGATTCTGGCACAGCTGGGCGCGAGAAAGCGTTCCCTGGAGGTTATGAACATGTTCGGCCTGTACCAGTCCGGCAATAAGGTAACGGATAAGCCGGAGATTCTGTTTGCCCGTCTGGACGTAAATGAGGTTCTGGAAAAGGTAGAGGCAAAGAAGGCTGCGGATGCGGCTGCGCAGGCGGAGCCGGAGACCACAGAGGGAGCAGCGGACGTCATCGATATTGAGCCGAAGGCGGAGATTACCTTTGACGATTTCGCGAAGCTGCAGTTCCAGGTGGGTGAAATCATTGCCTGCGAGGCCGTGAAGAAGTCCAAAAAGCTTCTGTGCTCCCAGGTCCGCATCGGAAGCCAGGTAAAGCAGATCGTATCCGGCATTAAGTCTCATTACACACCGGAGGAAATGGTCGGCAAGAAGGTTATGGTAGTCGTGAACCTGAAGCCGGCGAAGCTGGCAGGGATCCTGTCTGAAGGTATGCTGCTGTGCGCCGAGGACGCAGAGGGCAATCTGGCGCTGATGACGCCGGAGAAGGAGATGCCGGCAGGAGCAGAGATCTGCTAGATATAAGAAAGAACTGGATATAAAATACAGAAAAAAGCAGTATTCGGATCAAAATCCGGATGCTGCTTTTTTCGATCTCATGTTTCGAAACAATATAAAAAAGAAACAAAAAAAGTTTTTTTCGAAAGTAATTTATATTTCTATTG
>NZ_JBOKYU010000038.1:0-22150 GCF_051972735.1 Laedolimicola sp.
TCTAACTGTTATCCCCCTGTATGAGGCAGGTTACCCACGCGTTACTCACCCGTCCGCCACTCAGTCACAAAAATCTTCATCCGAAGAATCAAATTTAAGTGCTTCGTTCGACTTGCATGTGTTAAGCACGCCGCCAGCGTTCATCCTGAGCCAGGATCAAACTCTCATGTTTAAGTGTTTGAATCCGGTCCAGAAATCACAACTAGCAATTTCTTTCCCGTATTACTGTTAAAAGGTGTTCAATCTTATTTCTAAGACCAAACTGTTCTTGAATTATTCTCTTAGAATTTTCAAGGTTTACACTGTTCAGTTATCAAGGTTCGTTTCGTTGTCTTTGTCGTTCCTTACCGAAGCGACTTGACTATCTTATCACATTCATTCTTGCTTGTCAAGAACTTTTTTAACTTTTTTGAAGAAGTTTTTGAAGTTCTTTTTAGAAGAATGTACCCGCTCTCTCAAGCGGAACTTGTTTATCTTACCATACCCAAAAGCGTTTGTCAACAACTTTTTAAAGAATTTTCAAATTCTTTTTGGTAAGAAACGGAGAAAGAGGGATTTGAACCCTCGCGCCGGGATTACCGACCTACACCCTTAGCAGGGGCGCCTCTTCAGCCTCTTGAGTATTTCTCCTGAAGTTCATTTTCTACGATATTCACTTCACGTCAAGTTCGACGCATAGGTTATTATACTTGATGGATTTTAGTTTGTCAACCTATTTTTTACGTTTTTGTTACATATTTTTATATCACTCACTTGCAAAGTTAAATTCCACCCCTCTGTGGAATTTAATCCTGCAAAAGCTAGCTTCTCTTTTTTATAATAAGAAGAATATCAACTTGCTGTCCCTCCATCTTGATACCATCCTCTTTCTTCCAAACTTACACCGGTTAGTAACGTGTGCTGTCGGGCGTACTTACATAAGAAAAGGCCTGTCCCTTTTCAAAAGACTGGCCTTTTCTTATTGAAGAACTATTTTATTTTCAAACTGTTCCTTTAGTTGGCATTGCTGGCCGCAATCTTTACCTTGCTCCAGAGATTGCCGATTACTTTACGGGTATCGTCGTTGAACACGAATACCTCGTCCTTCGGATATCCCACCCGGGGCAGGTAAGCGTTAATTCCTTCGTAGTCGCCGCCTTCTCCGGACAGCACGTCCAGAACCTCCTGGTTCGGCGAGGTATAGCCTACATAGCTGGAATTGTCATAGGCGTAATCATAGGAAGTGACAAAATTAATAAACTCATGGGCCAGCTCTACGTTTTTCGCGTTGGCGGGAATTACCATGGAATCGTACCACAGGTTGGTTCCGCTCTCCGGCAGGTAGTAGCCCATATTCTCATTTTCCGCCATAATGTAAGCAGCGTCGCCGGAATAGCATAAGGCAAGGGCTTTTCTTCCCTGGGCCATGTTGTCGATAACCTCGTCGGTTACGATTTCCGGCTTCATGGTCTGGACGCACTCCACCAGCCACTGATAAGCTTCCTGAAGCTCCGCCTCATTTTCTGTATTCATGGAATAGTCCAGGGCCTTCAGAGCCATCATGAAGGAATCCCGCTCGGAATCGTAGAGATAGATATCTCCCCGGTACTTGGTATCCTTGAAAATATTGAAGCCCTCCCGCTCCAGATCCTCCTCGCTTACCTTGGTTTTATCGTATACGATACCTACGGTTCCCCAGAAGTAGGATACGGAATACGCGTCGTCCGGATCGAAGGCCGGATGCTTCACCGAATCGGTGATCTCGTCCATACAGGTCAAAAGCTCCGGCTTCAGCTTCTGCAGATAACCCTCGTCCATCAGACGCTGAATCATATAATCACTGGGAATCAGTACATCATAGTTTTCCTCATTTGCCACCTTGATATACATCTGCTCATTGGAATCGAAGTATTCCATGGCGACAGTTGCCCCGGTTGCCTTCTCAAAATCCGGAATTACATTTTCTCCCATATATTCACCGGGCATATAGACCGACAGGGTCTGTCCCGCATAGGGAAGATCCTGACCGGCAGAACCGATTTTCACCAGACAGATCAGGAGAATCACAGCGGCTGCCGCGCAGCCCGGCAGTACAAAACTCCTTCTGCCCACTTCGTCCTTCTTCTGCCGCTTCGCCATCAGCATGGGTACCACGTTGATCAGCACCAGTACAACGGTGATAATGATAACCACCAGCGTTGATACTGCATTGATACTGGGATTGATCCGCTTGCTCATGGTGTAGACCACGATACTCAGGTTCTTGACGCCGCCTCCGGTTACAAAATAGGAAATGATAAAATCATCTACCGACATGGTAAACGCAATCAGCGCGCCGGAAATGATACCCGGCGTAATCTCCGGCACGATGACGCGGATCAATGCCTGCCAGGGCGTAGCGCCCAGGTCCATGGCCGCGTCTGCCAGGTTGGGATCCAGGGAGCGGATCTTCGGCATGACGGAGAGCATTACGTAGGGAATACAAAAAGCGATATGGGCAAGCAGCATGGTGGCGTAGCCCTTTTCGATTTTAAAGGTAATAAACAGCAGCATAAAGCCGATAGCCGTCACAATCTCCGGATTCATCATGGGGAAATTGTTGACCTGATCCATCACGTCCCGGAGGATTTTCTTTGATTTACTCAGGCCGATGGCGGAAATGGTTCCCACTGCCGTGGAAATCAGTGTGGCGATAATCGCCACCGTAAAGGTGGTGTACAGAGCCTCCATCATATCCTTGGAGTCCAGCATATGCTGATACCAGCGCAGGGAAAAGCCGGTAAAGGCCGTCAGAGATTTTCCTGCGTTAAAGGAAAAAATAACCATATACAGGATCGGCAGATAAAAGAAGGCAAGGGTCAAAACCATCAGGATTTTTCCAAAAGTACGTTTTCCTTTTTTCATTGGTTTACTCTTCCTCCTTTCCGCCACGGTTGCGTTTCTCCACCTTACGAACCGCCATCATCATTACCATCATAATGACTGCCATAATCATGGAAATGGCGCTGCCGAAGTTCCATTCTCCCACGGTAATAAACTGGTTCTCGATCATATTTCCGATGAGGAAATACTGTCCGCCGCCCAGAAGCTTCGGGATAAAGAAGGAGCTGACTGCCGGCAGGAATACCAGGGTAATTCCATTGATGACGCCGGGCAGGGACAGGGGCAGGGTTACCCGCCGGAAGGTCTGCACCCGGTTGGCTCCCAGATCCGCGCTGGCCTCCAGAAGGGACGGATCCATCTTACAGAGGGCGGTGTTGATCTGCAGTACCATAAAAGGCAGGAAGTTATATACCATACCCAAAAGCACCGCGCCCTGTGTATACAGAAGTTCTGTATGGCCCAGGCCGAAGACGCCGAGGATACGGGAAATCAGTCCGCCCTCGCTCAGAAGGCCAATCCAGGCATAGGTACGCACCAGCATATTGATCCACATGGGAATCGTAATGCCAAGCACCAGGATATTCTGGACACGCTCGCTGCTGCGGGCGATAAAAAACGCAATCGGATAGCCCAGAAGCAGGCAGATGATCGTCGTCTTCACTGCTATCCAGATGGAACGCCAGAGGATTATCAGGAAATCCGGGTCGGTAAAAAATCTGACGTAATGATCCAGGGTGAATTTAAAGGACACAATGCTGTTGCCCTGCTCTGTCACAGAATACATGGCGATCAGAAGCATCGGCATAACCAGCATCAGTGCCGCCCATACGATGTACGGGACTGCAAGCTGTGAAAATTTCTTCATTTAGAACAGCATCCTCTCCATAACATGAATATCCTCCGGGAAGAATGTCAGGCCGACCTCCTGACCTACTTCCGAATAATCGGTGGTGTGAATCTTGAACTCCCGTCCGGTGGTCCAGAAGGTAATCGGATAGCTGCCTTCCTGGATATGCTCCGGATCGAAGTCGTAGTCTACGCTGACGTCCACGCTCTGGTTTTCGTCGCTTAATTTCCAGCCCTGGGCATTTGCCCAGGTCTTGATATCCGTATCCAGAGCCTGAGACTCCTGGATCTCGTCCACGGTTCTGGCAAAGTTGAAGGCCATAACCGCCTCGTTTGCCTTCTCATTTTTTACAAAGGGCTGATTTACCACGTAAATCATACGCTCGATGGTGGTTCCGCCTGCTGCCGTAAAGCGCACCGGATACTCGCCCAGCTCCTCCTTTACGTCGTACTCCACCTTGTGAATGGAGATATATTCGTCAGTCTCCGGATTCCACGCCTGGGCGTTGGAAAGGGCGATCACCTCCTTGTCGTCCAGATTCTTCACGTCCTCCACGTCCACATAGAAGTTGCTGGCGCTCATCTTCTCCCGGCCGTCGGCGCTGGTTACGTCCTGATTGCTGATCACGTGCATATTGACCGTGACGCTGGTACCGGGCACCGTCTCCACGATGATCTCATAGTGCACGCCCTTGAACAGTACGCTTAAGACCTCTCCGGTCATTTTTCCAGCTTCCACCGGCACGATATCGATATCCTCGGGACGGATAACTACCTCCACCGGCTCGCCCTTCTTAAAGCCGAAGTCTACACAGTCAAAGGTAATATCGTCAAAGCGAACCTTGTAATCCTCCAGCATAACGCCGGGAATGATATTACTCTCGCCGATGAAGTTGGCTACAAAGCGGTTGGTGGGCTCGTTGTAGATCTCCTCAGGCGTTCCCACCTGCTGGATTTCTCCATTGTTCATGACCACGATCTTATCCGACATGGTCAGGGCCTCCTCCTGATCGTGGGTTACGAAGATAAAGGTAATGCCGACCTCCTGCTGAATCCGCTTCAGCTCGTACTGCATTTCCTTGCGGAGCTTCAGATCCAGGGCCGCCAGCGGCTCGTCCAGAAGCAACACCTTCGGCTCGTTGACCAGCGCCCGGGCAATGGCCACACGCTGCTGCTGTCCGCCGGACAGCAGAGTGGTGTTTTTATTCTCATAACCCTCCAGGCCGATAAGCTTCAGCATTTTCATGACCTTCTGATCGATAATATCCTTACTCATCTTCTTGATCTTCAGTCCAAAGGCGATATTTTCGTATACGCTCAAATGAGGAAACAGGGCGTATTTCTGAAATACGGTATTCAGCTCCCGCTCGTAGGAGGGTTTCTTGCTGATCTCCTCGCCGTCAAAGATGACGCTTCCCTCGTCCGCGTCCAGGAAACCGCCCAGAATCCGGAGCAGGGTCGTCTTTCCGCAGCCGCTGGGTCCTAAAAGAGTGACAAATTCCTTTTCATTAATGTCCAGATTGACTCCCTTCAGAATCACCTGGCCGTCAAAGCTTTTCACAATATTTCGAAAGCTTATCAGTGTATTCTGTTCCATAACACATCTCCTCCTAAAACATGGGGGGTGTGGTGATCCACAAGATCTTTGCGTCACTCTTCCCATGATTGTATAAATAATGGCTTTCGGTCCCGTCCAGATAGAAGGTCTCCTGGGCCTTTATTTTGTATTTTTTGCTGCCGCAGACCAGCGTTACGCTGCCCTTCTGCACATAGCCGAATTCCTCCCCGTCAAAGGCGGGCATTTCCTGACTCTTTTTTCCCGGATGGAGGGTCAGGAGAATGGGCTCCATCTTATTCTTCTGGGCATTGGGAATCACCCATTCGATACAATAATCCGGCTGCTCGTCCACAAAAAACTCCTGGGTGGAAAAAACCACCTGCTTCTCCGGCTCCTCATGGAAAAACTCGGACAGATTGGTTCCCAATGCTTCCAGGATATCCTCCAAGGTGGCGATACTGGGAGCCGTCAGGTTCCGCTCCACCTGGGACAGAAACCCCTTGGTCAGCTCGCTGCGGGATGCCAGATCCTCCAGGGTCAGTTCCTTCTGCTGACGCAGCTCTTTCAGCTTTTTGCCGATATCCACGGCGCACCTCCTGTTTTCTTATACTAAACTTTTTATTTAAAATTGCAAAAATCATTTTACATTATACACAGTCGCCCGAAAAATTCAATAGTTTTAAACAATTTTTTTAGTAATATCGAATTTCCATATTTTTTCTGTGGCCGTTTTTGCCCGTAAAAATGCCCCCGGCTTCATTTGAAGTCGGAGGCGCTTCTCACTTGTGTATTTTTTCTAAAATTAGTGGTGGAACAGACGGATTCCGGTAAATGCCATTACCATATCATACTTATCGCAGGTCTCGATCACCAGATCGTCACGGACGGATCCGCCGGGCTCCGCGATATATTTTACGCCACTCTTTTTCGCCCGCTCAATGTTGTCGCTGAAGGGGAAGAAGGCGTCGCTTCCAACGGTCACGTCCTTCATCTGGGACAGCCATGCCTTCTTTTCTTCCTCGGTGAACACCTCCGGCTTTACCTTGAAGATCCGCTCCCAGGCGCCGTCTGCCAGCACGTCCATGTACTCGTTGCCGATGTAGACGTCGATGGCGTTGTCACGGTCGGCACGGCCGATGCCGTCCACGAACTGGAGACCCAGTACCTTTGGGCTCTGACGCAGGAACCAGTTGTCAGCCTTCTGGCCTGCCAGGCGGGTGCAGTGTACACGGGACTGCTGGCCTGCGCCTACGCCGATGGCCTGTCCGTCCTTGACGAAGCAGACAGAGTTGGACTGGGTGTATTTCAGGGTAATCAGGGCGATCTTCATGTCGCGCTTCGCGTTTTCCGGAAGATCTTTATTTTTCGTCACGATATTGGCGATCAGTTCGTCGTTGATGGGAAGCTCCTGACGGCCCTGCTCGAAGGTTACGCCAAAGACCTCCTTGTGCTCCAGGGGAGCCGGCTTGTAGTCGGTATCAATCTGAATGACCACATAATTTCCTTTTTTCTTCTGCTTCAGGATCTCCAGCGCCTCCTCTGTGAAGCCCGGAGCGATAACGCCGTCGGATACCTCTCTCTTGATGATGGAAGCGGTGTCCTTGTCGCAGACGTCAGACAGGGCGATAAAGTCGCCGAAGGAGGACATACGGTCCGCGCCTCTGGCTCTTGCGTAAGCGCAGGCCAGGGGAGACAGGTCGCCCATATCGTCTACCCAGTAGATTTTCTTTAAGGTATCGTCCAGAGGAAGGCCTACTGCTGCGCCTGCCGGGGATACATGCTTAAAGGAGGTGGCTGCCGGAAGTCCGGTGGCTGCCTTCAGCTCTCTGACCAGCTGCCAGCCGTTGAAGGCGTCCAGGAAATTGATGTAGCCCGGGCGGCCGGAAAGAACGGTAATGGGAAGGTCGGATCCGTCTGCCACGTAGATACGGGACGGTTTCTGATTGGGGTTACAGCCGTATTTCAGTTCCAGTTCTTTCATTTCCTTAGTCCTCCTGATTTTTATTTTTGATGACGGTTTCGTATCTGCCGGTGGCGATGTCGATGTAACGCACAAACAGGGATACCTTGTTCTCCGGGTTCAGGTTGTTCCAGAGCATATTAGTGAATTTTTCCATATCGTCCGGAATGGCAACCAGCTTGGGCTCGCCCTCAAAGCTGGGAAGCGGATTGCCGTCATGCAGATAGGTGTGAATGAAATGACCCTCGCCTGCAGCGCAGTTCTCGTAAGAGAAGGTATAGCGGTTGCAGCATGCGGGATCGCCGTTGTTGCTCTTTAAGATAGACAGGGAGTAGCTGTATCCGCCGTTTTCAAGCTCCATCAGGCCTGAGATCCGCGGGGTATAGTTGGGGGCGTCCGGCTCGAATTCCCGGCTTCTTAAGGACTGCTCAAAGGTCAGGCCCTTCTCCATTCCCTCGTAGACGGTGTCTGTCTGGTCGCCGTTGGTAACGATGGTTCTGTGTCCCAGTACCCGGACCGGAGCGTAGATAATCAGGCTCGGATCCGTCAGCTTGGAAGGATCATAGGCCTGGGTGCGGATGCCCTCTCCCTCCTCCACAAAGATACGGTTGCGGCTGTTCTCACTTCTTCCCATGATAAAATAAGCTGCTACCGCTTTAGTTCCGTCCTCGGAACGGCCCAGTACGATACCTCTTCCGGGGTATGCGTTTTCCTGAAGCTCCTGTGCCAGTGAAATCATGTCCATTACTTTTTCCTCCTGCGAAATGCGATCTATAAGGCCTGAAACGAAAAGGAACCGATCCATCCCAGGCTTCTTCTCTGCCCAGACGGTCGGCTCTCAAACCCTTATACTCCCTGTGGTAAACTCCACTTCCGTCAGTTGTATAAGTTAGTTTTAACATAGCATTTCCGGACGGGGGTTGTCAAGCCCTGCGCCCGTTTTTTCTAAGAAGGATTGTCAAAAGAAATGAAACAGATCTCCGACACGGACGGCCAGCGCGTCTTTTCCGTGGCCAATCTGCCGGGTTTTCAGAATCGGAAGCTCTGATCCTGCATAACGGCAGGCCAGCTCCTCTATGGTCGGGGAACAGCCCCTGTCCTCCATCTCCGTAAAGGTGCCGAGAAGCAGGGCTTTTATCTGCCGGAATACGCCAAGCTGCCTTAGCTGGCTGAAGTACGTAACCATCTTCGGGACGCCGCCGCTCCAGGACTCCAGAAGAAGGATTTTGTCCTGCATATCCGGCCAGTATTCCGTCCCAGCCAGCTTCAGAAGGCAGCGGATATTCCCGCCCACCAGAGTGCCGCAGAACTCAGAGAGCTCCTGCTTCTGTCCTTTTTGCACGTATTGGCAGGAAATTTGAAATAAATCCGATTGTTTCTGTAATATTGTATTTTCAAAGGCCGGACGGCGAAAGAATCCGCCGTCCGAAACAAGATTCCGGGCCTGATAAAGGACGGAAGACCTGCCGGTCTTCGCATAGATGGCATTCAGAATCGTGGTCAGATCACTGTAGCCCCAGAATTCTGCCTGGCTTTTCCCGATCACCTCATAATCCAGATAAGGCAGAAGCTCATTGGCCAGATCGCCGCCTGACAGATCCAGTATCGCCTGTACCTCCGGATCCCGGTAGAAGCTCATCAGAGCTTCGGCCCGTTCTTCCGCAGTGCCGCTGAGGACAGAACAAAAAACCGGATCCTTCTCATATAGGCAGGGACTTACGCAGGGCGTGAAGCCCAGCCCCTCCAGGTATGCGCAAAGCTCCTCCACGCTCCCTTTTTTCCGTACTTCCAGACCGTTTGAACAGGCCACCAGCGCTATTTTTCTCATATCCCGGTCACCACAGCTGTCACCAGCTCCTTAAACTGCTTCGCCACCCGGTCTGCCGTTTCCTGTACCTCTGCATGATTCAGCTCCCTGGCCGACATACCGGCCGCCAGGTTGGTGATACAGGAGATTCCGCAGATCTCCATGCCCATATGGCGGGCCGCGATTGCTTCACAGACGGTACTCATGCCGACCGCGTCCGCGCCCAGGCTCCGAAACATGCGGATCTCAGCCGGGGTCTCATAGGCCGGTCCTGTCAGCTGGATATAAACGCCTTCCTTCAGGGGGATGCCCAGCTTTTCCGCCTCTTTTCTTACCACCTGACCCATACGGCGGCTGTAGACCTCGCTCATGTCCGGAAACCGGGGTCCCAGCTCCTCCAGATTCGTTCCGATCAAAGGATTGGGTATCATGGAAGAGATGTGATCGGTAATCAACATAAAATCTCCCGGCGCGAAATCAAAGTTTATGCCGCCTGCCGCATTGGTGAGCAGAAGCTTTCTGGCACCCATCATACCCATAAGACGGGTGGGCAGCACCACCTCTTCCATAGAGTAGCCCTCGTAATAATGAACCCGGCCCTGCATGATTACCACCGGAACCTGATTCACATAGCCGAAGACAAACCGTCCTTTGTGTCCGGGTACGGTGGACACCGGGAAGCCTTCAATTTCCCGGTAGCTGACCTCAGCCCGGATATCAATGCTCTCCGCGTAATCGCCCAGACCTGAGCCCAGAATCAGCGCCACCTCCGGCTGAAAATCCGTTTTTTCCCGAATACATCTCATACAGTTCTGCAGTTTTTCCAGTGCTTTGCTCATAGACATACCTTCCTTTGCTTATGAATGGAACCTTATTTTATTGCTGCTTCCTTTTCCTGTTCCGCAATGGTTTTTACGATCCGCTCCCGCACCAGCTCGGCGATGGCGGTGGTCTTCAGATCCTTATACTCCTCGTAGAAAATCGGCTCCAAGAAATGAACCTGAACCGTAACCGGAGCGATACTGTTCCGATCAAAGGGCTCAAAGGCGTTCAAAAGCGCCACCGGAACGATGGGCGCCCTGGCCTTCACAGCGCATTTGAAGCTGCCGCCCTTGAAATCCCCCACCTGATTTCCTTGTTTGGATCGGGTTCCCTCCGGGAAAATCAGATAGTTCCGTCCGTTTTTGACCTCCTCGGTCACAGACAAAATCACCTGAAGGGACTGACGTACATCCTCCCGATCCATGATTTTCGCCTTCATGATCCGGAACACCTGCTTCAGAAACGGCACGTCCTTTACTTCTTTTTTTGCCACCACTGAAAAGGGCTGATCGCAGGCCTCAATAATGGCCAGCACATCGAAGAGTCCCTGGTGGTTTGGGAAAAAGACAAAGCTTTCCCCTGTAGGGATATGTTCTCTTCCATGTACGTCGATTTTCACCCGGCCGCCCTTATTGGCGTGAAGGGTGATTTTTTTCAGCAGCGCGTATTTCTCCGGCTCCGGAATCTCCTCCGTATGCTTTGCGAAATGACACAGCTGCCACCACCAATAGGGTACAAAGGGCAGATTATACAATACCATCAAAATAATTCTTCTCATCTTTATTTCCTTCTCTTTATCTTTCTGTAAGCTTCAGCGTCTCAAACTCTGTCTTTATCGAAACCTGCTTTCCTTCCAGGCTGCCGCTGATGAAATCCAGCATCATAGACTGTATCTCATCGGAATAGCTCCAGTAGGGGCTGGTGGTCAATGGAATCAGAAAGCTTCCTTCACTTCCGTCAAAGGTAAAGCGGTGAGCCTCCTTCACGCCCTTCCCCTCATTCATGAAGTACACCACGCCCTGGAATTTCAAAGGCTCCCCAGAGCCGCTCTCGTCCTTTACCGTAATCCGCAGGAAGGGAATCTCAGAGCCGTCCTGATTTTCCGGAAAGGCGTAGAGAAAATAGTTTTCCTCGGCATTCAGAATATACTGATCATCGCCCAGCTCTGAGGCGTTGGTGTCTAATAGGCTCCAGTCTGTCTTCAGCACCTCCGTCTCCTGCTCCTTCAGCACTTCATTGCCCCAGGCCTTCGGAAGCATTTTCAGATCCTCAATGTGCTGGAGCTTTCCAAACTCCTCGTAGGCCGGTTCAAACCGGGCCCGCACCTCGTCGTCATTGGTCAGAAAAATGATATTCTTATACTTGCAGGGCGTATAATGCTTCTGCAGATACTGGTACATGTAGTAATTCCGGGTGCTTAGGGATCCGGAATCATGCTGCCAGGCAGGCGCCACGATCAGGATTTCCGGCTGCTTTTCCTGAAGCACCTCTATGGCCCGGGTCTGCATCACCCGGTTGTTGGTGTTGTAGGTACTGCTGAAGGGCATCAGGTTTTCCTTATTCAGGATATTGTAATGGGACAGCTGATTCGTCATATCCACAACCTTCTTATCCCGGCAAAGATCATTGACCAGGGTATTCAGGTTCATCAGCTCTTCCTTCTGCTTTTCCGTAATGTAAATGTTGCCGAGGCCCGGGATGCCCGTTTCCTCCACGGTGGCGTAAGTATAATCGTCACTGATCGTATCCCGCTCGAACACCTTCGCGGGCATAGTCAGAAGATTGCTTCCCCTGGTTACCACCGTCGCCAGGAACAGAAAGGCCATCATACCCGCTGTCCACAGGGAAAAGCGTTTTTCCAGGGAGGGCAGGAAAATCATCAAAATCAGAAACAGGCTGCAGATGGTAGTTACAATAATCCCCCGCTCGCCAAACTGGGTCCGCACGAAGGTATAACGCACGATCACCAGATTGAAAATAATCAGGAAAAACAGAGCGTACAGGGCAAGTTTTTTCTCTTCTCCTTCTTTTCCTGCCGGGAAAATCAGGGCTGCCAGAAGGGAAAGTCCGAAGCCAAAGGTGGCGTACCAGACAAAGGGACTTGCAAGCTCCTCCCGCAGAATATCCCCGGTGGTTTCGAGAATCGCCGCCGAATTTTCCACAATATATCGAAGAATCGCGAAAAACATGGGAATAAAGCAAATTCCCAGGATCAGAAGCGGAATATACCAGGGCAGAATTTTCCGCCGCACTTCTTTTTCGTTCAGGCGGAAGAAGATTTTCCAGCCCTTCTCATGGAAGCACTCCCAGAGAATCATAGGCAGGGTCGCCAGGGCGCAGGCTCCGCCAATAGAGGAATTCCAGGCGATGGACAGGATCGAGATAAAGGTCCAGCTCCAGAGCTGCATGGAAAAATCCTTCCGCATTTTTTTTGAAAATACGATCACGATAAAGGGCAGCGCAAAGGCCCAGCGCACGTAATAGTACTTGTCTCCGAACAAGGAGAACAGCAGCACGCAGAGAAGCCCCAGCAGCTGATTGTCGATAAAATAGTAGAACACCGCCGCCGTCGCCATGGCGATGAGGACACAGCCCACGGTCATAGCCGGTTCAATGGACGCATAGGTTCCGTCAAATAACAGCTTTCCCACTGCCGCCTGGAAATAATCGCATACTCCGTGGATCGGCATGGTATCGATATAGGGCACAATGCCGTAATTCAGAAGCTCATGCAGCGGCTCTGAAATTTCTCCGTAATGGTACATCTCCAGGGGCGTGCCGGAAATCGTTCCGTTTGGCAGCGTCCAGGAGGCAAAAACCGCCAGGGAGAGGAAAGTCGGAAGAGAAAGCGCCGGTCTGTAATCTTCCCTGTACTTTCTGAAAAATTTCCTGTTGTACAGGGTACATACAACTATCAGTATAAGAACTACAGTCTGCATTTTCACATTCTGATAAAGCCGGATAACCTGTCCTTCGCGAATATATTCATAATTTCCAAGCATCAGAAAAGAGATCGGCAGGATCCACTGTCCCCACTGCATATATTTGTTCAGCTGTTCTCGGTTTGGTTTTCTCTTTTGCGGATCTTTTCCACATTTGTAGTTAAAAAACAGAAAGATACCCACACCGATCAGAGTTATGCACTGAACTATGGGGAAAAGCTTCTCCAACCACGCCTGTATACCCAAAAACGCTTCCATTCCATAGCCAAATAAGGCCAGAATGAACTGGGAAATCAGTATCAGAAAGCAGGCGTCCTCAAACCACCCATAGCTTTCACGCTGCTTCGCCGTATATTCTTTTGTCCGATCAAAACTGCCGCAAAGCCGGCTCCATTTCTTCGAAAGCAGAGTCAGAAGCACCGCATACAGAAGAAAAAAGCCCAGCAGCCCGCCGATAAACAGATTCGCCAGGGTCATATCCCCCTGCTTATAGTAGGCGGTCCAGGTGGTATAGCCTGTGACAAACTCCGTATATTCCGGCATCCGCTGATACAATACCCGCATAACCAACCAGCACAGGAGGGCGGTGGACGGGATCGTCAGCAGGGCTGAAATGACGCATATTTTCTGTGAAAAATATTTTTTCATAGTCTAAAACCTTTCCTATATTTGCCCATGTTTTCAGGGCATCCAGGGATACCTTTCTTATGACTGTTCCATTTTCTCAGCGTTCCCGACAGCCCTGCAGCCGCGCCCGGAAGCATACACACAAAATACGGGAAGATATACTGGGACTTGGCCTCCCAGATGGTGTGGAAGAAAAATCCCCCCAGAATCACCATGGGCAGAAAAAGCTCCGGAAGCTGCCACCGGTTTTCCACTTTTATGCCGATCAAAAATCCTGCAAAAACCGCCGCGAAGACCAGAAGCTGAAACAGGTTCATGTATTCGCTAAGCACCTGATACAGCTTGCCCTCATAGATGCTCTGAACAATGGTAGAAAAATCACCGCTGTGAAACTGATTAACCCAGAGGGCCTCGTAGGTGGGCTCGTTCCACTGGGACAGGGTTTTTCTCAGGTAAAAGCGGGCGGTATAGACCGGATCCTTCTGAAATTGCCTCAATGACTCCCCGATTGCCTCTTTGGCAATGGCGTCGCTGGCTACCGAGTCGCAGTCCGAGTTTACATAAGTATCAAAGTTAAATGCGTTGTACCAGCCCTCGGCCCGCTCACCCTCTTGCATGCCCATGGCCACCCAGAGGGATTTGGGCATGCCGCTCTCGATCGTAAAGCCGGAGCGTGACTCATAAAAAGCCGTTAGACTTTTACTCAAAAACACAGTCAAACCGATCAAAATCAAGATGGCGGCCAGGCTCTTTCCGGCTTTTTTGATCCTTACGCCACTCTTTTTTACTGCGTCATATAAAAGCAGAAGCACCAACGCCACCAGAAAGATACTGTAGTTATTCTTCACCAGAATCGAAATTCCAATCAAAATTCCGGAGCTTACCGCATAACGCCATTTTCCCTGCTCTAAAAAAAACAACAGTGCGTAAAAAGCCCCCAGCGCAAAGGCCAGTCCCAACATAATACCGTAGAGAAAGGTGCTGTACAGTATGAGCTGGATACATCCCATGGACGCCAGTAGCACCAGCCGATCCGTGTTTTGATCGTGATAAAGCCTGTCGGTAATTTTGTAAAGCAGATAGACCACCACACCATTTGCCAGAGCGGTCAGGTACATAAACGCTTTCCAGTTTTCTCCCCCGGTCAGCCGGTACAGAACCTCCAGAATCGCCGACAGACCCAACTGATTCGGGTAGATCTGCATATATTTTCCATGCTCAAAAAACAGAAAATTATTCTGGGTCATCAGGTAGGATACCCAGGAAACCGCTTTCTGATCGGCCTCCGGGTAGGTATGGCTTGCCTGAATCCAGAGGATGCTCATACCGATTACAAAAAGAACCGCAATCGCCGCCAATGCCTTTGTGGAAATTTTCTCAAATATTTGTTTTTTATATAATATATATAGGATTCCCACAACAGCCGCCAGGAACAACAGATTTAGCGGAATCAAATCCCACCGATACTCCGGTCGCTCCGCGTAAGAGGAATTCGGTGTGAAATAGGCAGTGCTTAACATGCTGGCCACCGTCAGAAAACCGAACAGCAGAATGGACAGCCAGAGTACCACGCCGTCCGCCGCCCGTAACAATTTATTTTGCATAAAATCTCCGATCAAAAAAATTACATTGAATCCGCATTACCGGGAAAGGTACACGAATTCAATGTAATTATAGTATAAAGCACTTCATTTGTCATCCTAAAGTTCCGACGGCGCGGGCTCTGCTGAATTACCTGATTTTTCACTGGCGCAGGCTCTGCCGAATCGCCGCCTCTTATTCCAGCGGCGCGCCGGTATTCCCACAGAAGTATTCTTTACATCGCAGCCCGAACAGAAATTCCGACACATTGAACTTTCTCATTCCGCTGTGCGCCTCCGCCTGATACTTGTTCATAGAAAAATATGCCCGCGTCATTTCCACCTCTGCGGTTCCTTCCTTTGCTGCCTTCAGCATCGGGCCCGACGCGTCGGTAGACAGCTCATAAAGATAGCTGGTTTGATCGTGGGCGATATTGTAGGAGGCAATCCAGGCGTCCATGTGGCTGAAGGACAGAACCAGATACAACACGGCGACCACTGCCACACTGTAGTGGATCATTGGAAAACGCTCCTGATAAATGCTCCGGATCACGCCCGCAAACAGCACCGCCAACACCAGCAGCGCAAACAGCACCAGTACCCGAAGCCGAGTTAACTGATAGGCCTGAATGTACAGGAACATCCGGCAGGCCGAGGAAATGATCAGGATGTACGTGCAGGCGGAAAGGAAGGTCAGCATGATTTTCAGCGCTGTATTTTCCCGGAAAAAGCTTAAGGTCACCAGCACCAGCATAAGATTCAGCGCACTGACAAACAGAAGCTGGAAGAAGCCCTGTCTGGCAAATCCTGCGTAGGAATATTCCGCCGGCAGGGTGAAGCCGCCGGTGAACAGATAGGAAATCTGTACCATACAGAACAGCAGATATACGACGCCAATCACAGCCAGCACCGTAATCGCTAAAACCGGCTCCTGGGTGCGCAGATCCTTTTCTTCCGTCTGAGGCTTTCGGTTCTCTACAGCACTGTAGATGCCGAAGAAGAACATCAGACCCCAAAGAAACATCAGTGTCATAAGGAGCAGCTTCGTCGGAAGGATGATACGGCTGAGCACCCGCACCACCCAGTCGAACGCGCCGCCCAGCATCTGATCGAAGACCGCGTCGGCGGAAATCAAAAGCGGCAGAATCAGGCAGAGCAGGGTTACGCCCACCAGAATGCCCAGGATCACATAAATCAGTTTCCCATTCTGCTTCTTTTCACCGGCTCCGGCCTGCTCCTTCCACACTCTCCGGCTTTTGGCCAGCTCCGGGAACACCGTGAAAAGATGGGCCAGTGTCATCATTGCCAGCTCCCATAAACCGCCCACATAGCGAAATACCGTCCATTTTTGATCCTCATAGCCATCATGCAGAAGCAGAATGCCAAACAATACCCAGACCGCCAGCTTATTGCACCAGATGATGATGAAATTGCCGGTCAGAAAGGTAGATATTCCCAGAAGCAGAATGGCCAGCATATAAAGCTTCGAGTCTTTTTTGATCGATCGCCCGGCCTGCTCCATCAGGCACTGATACATCATAAGCATCCCGGTCAGGAATACCGGATACAGCACGCCTGAAACATTGTCATACAAACAGAAAACATAAAAAAGCGAAAATCCAAACAGTAATTGCAGATGGCTGAACTTTTCCAGCTTTTTCGACAGCTTCATGTTAGAATTCCTCCTCACTGACCTCCGCGCCGTCACCCTCCGGAACGTATTCCAGAATATCGCCGGGCTGACAGTCCAGCGCTTTACAGATGGCGTTCAGCGTTGAAAACCGTACTGCCCTTGCCTTGTTATTTTTTAAAATGGACAGATTGGCCATGGTCACGTCTACCTCCTGGGAAAGCTCCGTGAGGCCGATTTTCCGCCGGGCCATCATCACGTCCAGATTGATACGAATTGACATCTCAAATCCCCCTATATGGTTAAATCATTTTCCAGCTTGTAGGTAACAGCCTGATCGAAGACATCTGCCAGCACCCGGCTGAACAGCCCCGCGATCAGGAACACCAGCACCTCCACCATAGCCGCCGGGGTCATCGCCAGAAATAATCGAATCACGGTCAGTCCCGCAATGCAGAAGCTGTAAACCGACATTCTCTTCAAACTGGTTACGTTCTTCTCCACGAAACAGTCGGAAGCAAGAACCGTCCGGAACATAGAGCGGAGCTCCCGGATAATCAGCACCGCGAAAATGCCGGAGAGAAACAGGAACACCAAAAGCGGCAGGTAATACCGCCGATACTCCGGAAAATAGTCTCCCAAGATTTTCAGGGAAACCGGAAGACTGAAAGCCGCCAGAATCCCCGCCCAGAGCATGAAATCCAGAAAAGCCTTTGTAAATTTTGTCACTTTCATAATTACCTCCTGTAATGAAATTACGTTAAAAAAAATAGTAAGATACAGCTATCCCTTTCAGATACCTGTATCTTACCACTTTATTTATTGTTTTTCAATATGTTTTTATTGATTTTCGATATTTTATTCTTTCGTTTCAGAATTCTCAATCTCTTCCACAGAATCGTCCTTGTTCATCTGCTCCCGCACCTTCGCGATACTTGCGACCGACACATTTTCGGAATCCACGTTCATAAGCTTCACGCCGGATGCGATACGGCCTACGATGGAAATACCGCCGCAGGGAATCCGGATAATGATTCCCTCTGTGGTAATCAGCATTACCTCATTGTCCTCGTTGACTGCCTTAGCGCCGACCACATTTCCGGTCTTATCGGTGATCTTATAGCACTTCACGCCCTTGCCGCCACGGTTCTGTACCGTAAACTCATCCATGCCGGTTCGCTTACCCAGACCCTTTTCGGATACTACCAGAAGATACTCGCCCTGGCTGCGCACCTGCATAGCCACGATTTCGTCCTGATCGGTCAGATTCATACCAATGACGCCCATGGACGCGCGACCGGTGGCTCTCACGTCTGTCTCGCGGAAACGGATGCACATACCATACTTGGTAATCAGGAATACGTCCTGCTCATTGTTGGTATATTTTACCTCGATCAGCTCGTCATTATCTCGGAGGTTGATCGCAACCAGTCCGGATTTCTTCACATTGGCGTATTCCCGGATAGCCGTTTTCTTCACCAGGCCGTTTCTGGTGGCCATGAACAGATACTTGCCTTCCTCGTACTCCTTGATGGGAATCACCGCTGTGATCTTCTCTCCCGGCTGCAGAGACAGAAGGTTGATAATCGCGGTTCCTCTCGAAGTCCGGCTGGCCTCCGGAATCTCATAGCCCTTCAGACGGTAAACCTTACCGGTATTGGTAAAGAACATGATGTAATGGTGGGTAGTGGTCATCATCAGATCCTCAATGTAATCCTCATTGATGGTCTGCATACCCTTGATTCCCTTGCCGCCACGGTTCTGGCTTTTGAAATTATCCGTGGTCATACGCTTGATATAACCCAGATTGGTCATGGTAATAACCACGTCCTCCTCCGGAATCAGATCCTCCATGGACAAATCAAATTCGTCAAAGCCGATGCTGGTCCGGCGATCGTCGCCGTATTTATCTGCAATTACGGTAATCTCTTCCTTGATGACGCCCAGCAGCTTTTTCTCATCTGCCAGAATTCCCTTCAGGTAATCAATCTGCTCCATCAGCGCCTTATATTCTGCCTCCAGCTTCTCCCGTTCCAGACCGGTCAGTGTACGCAGACGCATATCTACGATAGCCTGTGCCTGTACATCGTCCAGTTCAAAGCGATCCATCAACTTCTGCTTCGCCTCCGGCGTAGACCGGGAGCCGCGGATAATCCGGATTACTTCGTCGATATGATCCAGGGCAATCAGCAGACCCTTTAAGATATGGGCGCGCTCCTCCGCCTTGTTCAGATCGTATCTGGTACGGCGGGTCACTACGTCTTCCTGGTGAAGCAGATAATACTTCAGCATATCCAGAAGATTCAGCACCTTCGGCTCGTTATTTACCAGAGCCAGCATAATCACGCCGTAGGTATCCTGAAGCTGTGTGTGCTTATACAGCTGATTTAAAATTACATTGGCGTTGGCGTCCTTACGGAGCTCAATGTTGATCCGCATGCCTTCCCGGCTGGATTCATCGCCAATGTAGGTGATACCGTCGATCCGCTTCTCCTTTACCAGCTCGGCGATCTTCTCGATCAGCCGCGCCTTATTGACCATATAGGGAAGCTCTGTTACCACGATACGGCTCTTGCCGTTGCTCATGGTCTCTATATTGGTAACCGCGCGCACCCGGATCTTGCCCCGGCCGGTACGGTATGCCTCCTCAATGCCGCGGGTTCCGAGAATCTCCGCGCCTGTGGGAAAATCCGGTCCCTTGACAATCTTTATGATTTCTTCGATGGTGGTATCCCGATCCTCTTCGATCCGGTTATCGATAAGCTTCACCACCGCCTTTACCACCTCGCGCAGGTTGTGGGGCGGAATGTTGGTGGCCATACCGACTGCGATACCTGTGGTTCCGTTGACCAGCAGATTAGGGAAACGGGAGGGCAGCACAGCAGGCTCCTTCTCGGTTTCATCGAAGTTCGGTACAAAGTCTACGGTATTTTTATTGATGTCCGCCAGCATTTCCATGGAAATTTTACTCAGGCGGGCCTCTGTATATCGCATTGCCGCAGCGCCGTCACCGTCCACGGAACCAAAATTTCCGTGTCCGTCTACCAGCGGATAACGGGTGGACCAGTCCTGGGCCATATTAACCAGGGCTCCGTAGATGGAGCTGTCTCCATGGGGGTGATATTTACCCATGGTATCGCCGACGATACGCGCGCACTTTCTGTGGGGCTTATCCGGTCCGTTATTCAGCTCGATCATGGAATAAAGCACACGCCGCTGTACCGGCTTTAAACCGTCCCGGACATCCGGAAGGGCACGGGCAGCGATTACGCTCATGGCATAATCGATATAACAATCCTCCATGGTCTTTTTCAAATCCACGTCATGGATTTTGTCAAAGATATTGTCTTCCATTTTCTATTCTCCCTTACTAGGTTACGGACGTTCAGCCGCGCCAGGGCTGAACTGTTAAATGTCTAAGTTTTTCACGTATTTTGCGTTGGTTTCGATGAATTCCCGTCTCGGCTCTACCTTATCGCCCATCAGGGTATTGAAGGTCAGATCGATCTCCGCGGAATCCGCGTCCTCCATGGTTACGCGCTTCAGGATACGCCGCTCCGGATCCATGGTGGTCTCCCAGAGCTGCTCGGCGTCCATCTCACCCAGACCTTTATAACGCTGGATCTTGTTGTTGGTATCGCGGCCTACCTCATTCAGAATATCGGCAAGCTGCTGATCACTGTAGGCATACCAGACCTTTTTGTTCCGCTCCAGCTTATAGAGAGGCGGCTGGGCCAGATATACATAGCCCTCCTTGATGAGATCCGGCATAAATCTGTAAATAAATGTAAGAAGCAAGGTGCTGATATGCGCGCCGTCCACATCGGCATCGGTCATCAGAATGATCTTGTGATACCGAAGCTTGCTGATATCAAAATCATCATGAATACCGGTACCAAAGGCGGTAATCATAGCCTTGATCTCCGCATTGGCGTAAATCTTATCCAGACGGGCCTTTTCCACGTTCAGAATCTTACCGCGCAGGGGCAGGATCGCCTGGGTCGCGCGGGAACGGGCCGTCTTGGCGGAGCCGCCTGCGGAATCTCCCTCTACGATGTAGATCTCGCAGTTCTCCGGATTCTTATCGGAGCAGTCTGCCAGCTTTCCGGGCAGAGCCATACCATCGAGAGCGGTCTTTCTTCTGGTCAAGTCGCGGGCTTTTCTCGCTGCCTCACGGGCACGCTGGGCCAGAATGGATTTTTCCAGAATCACCTTGGCTACCATGGGATTCTGCTCCAGGAAAATCATCAGCTGCTCGGAAACCACGTTATCCACGGCTCCACGGGCTTCGCTGTTACCCAGCTTCTGCTTGGTCTGACCCTCGAACTGGGGCTCGCCGATCTTAATGCTGATGATGGCAGTCAGTCCCTCGCGGATATCATCGCCGTTCAGACTGGGCTCGCTGTCCTTCAGGAGCTTATTTTTCCGCGCGTAATCATTGAAGGTCTTGGTCAGCGCGTTTTTAAAGCCGGTCAGATGGGTGCCACCCTCCGGAGTATTGATGTTATTTACAAAGCTGTAGCAGTTCTCCGTATAAGAATCATTGTGCTGCAGCGCCACCTCTACAACCACATCATTTACCGTACCCTCGCAGTAAATGATCTGATCGTACAGGGCCGTCTTTGATCGGTTCAGGTAGCTTACAAACTCCTTGATACCGCCCTCATAACAGAACTCCTTCTTGTACTGGGGCTCCTGGCGATCATCACGGAGAATGATATTCAGGCCCTTGGTCAGAAAAGCCATTTCCCGCAGACGTACCTTCAGCACATCATAATCGTAAACAGTCTCCTCAAAGATCTCTTTATCCGGCAGAAAACTTACCTGGGTACCGGTTTTCTCCGGATCGCATTCTCCGATTACCTTCAGCGGCTCTACCACATGGCCTCTCTCATACCGCTGGAAATAAATCCTGCCCTCGCTGCAGATACGAACCTCCAGCCATTCGGAAAGAGCATTGACTACAGAGGCTCCTACGCCGTGCAGACCTCCGGATACCTTGTATCCTCCACCGCCGAACTTTCCGCCTGCATGAAGCACGGTAAAGACCACCTCCACCGCCGGAATGCCGGCCTTGTGATTGATTCCCACCGGAATGCCGCGTCCATCGTCAGTAACTGTAATAGAATTATCCTTCTGAATCGTCACGTCAATATTTTTGCAGAAGCCTGCCAGGGCCTCATCCACGGAATTGTCTACAATCTCATAAACCAGATGATGAAGTCCACGGGAGGAGGTGCTTCCAATGTACATACCAGGTCTCTTCCGGACTGCTTCCAGTCCTTCCAAAATCTGGATTTGATCTGCTCCGTATTCTGCGCTCATTTCCAATCCTCCTATTGCTTATTTTAAGTTCCTAATTTTCGCTGTATACAGCGCCCTCGACCACACGGAAAACCCGGTTGATCGAAAACCTGTGATTTACAAACTCATCCAGACCCGTACAGGTTATCATGGTCTGAATATCATGAATACTGTCTAATAAATAGTTTTGCCGGTTATGATCCAGTTCAGAC
>NZ_JBOKYU010000039.1:0-22078 GCF_051972735.1 Laedolimicola sp.
CAGGAATCCATCTACACGAATGTGGCGGAATGCATGAAGCTTCATAAAGAAAAGGAGGCCATTGCGGCCCGTCTTGAAATTCTATACGAACAATGGGAAGCGCTGGCTCAATGATTGGCCAGCGCTTCATTAAATTCATCTAAATTGTCTTCTGTCACATACATGCCGAAGCCCTGAGCTTCCAGGCTCTCATCTGTCACCCCGTTAAAGATGCGGTCGATAATCATATCTCCCACCACTTCTGTATAATGACTGGATTCATAAAAATAGTTCTTATCCATGGTCACGGCATTTTCCCCGCTGAAATTATAAAAGCTCCCCGCTGCTCCGGCCAGCCATCCCAGGTACTGATCGTAACCGAAATGCTTGGACTCCTGATAGGTCCGGTAATAAAGCGGATTGGTAAACACAATCAGGTTAATCCCATACTCTTCGCATAATTCCCGGATCCGCCGGATGTCCAGAAGCGAATCAGCCATATAATCGGTATAATAATCGTCCCAGTAGGGCACATCGTCCTTGAAGGTTCCGCCAAGAGACGGATCCCGGAGCGTACTTCCGCTCCGATAATAGCGTTCCACATAATCCGGATCGGTCACTTCATGATTTCGAATCACATCCAAGGACAGCAGGACGCCCTTAATGCTAAGATATTTCCCATAAAACCCCAGTTTATCCGCTCTCGGATAGGGGATCCGGTAAAA
Organism: Laedolimicola sp.; assembly: GCF_051972735.1. Classification (NCBI taxonomy): domain Bacteria; kingdom Bacillati; phylum Bacillota; class Clostridia; order Lachnospirales; family Lachnospiraceae; genus Laedolimicola; species Laedolimicola sp. The sequence goes on from NZ_JBOKYU010000039.1 coordinate 705, forward strand.
CTGATTCTGATGCAGGGACGGATCCACGAAGGCGGAAATATTATCCACGCCGATCATGACATTTTTCGGAATGATTCCATTGGCAATCATCTCCTGCAGGTTCTCCAGATGCTCCGCCGGCAGTCCTTCTGAATAGGACATATTGTACCATTTTCCATCCGGAATGTTCTCCACGTCCACAAAACCGGTCCGGGAGGAACCGAACAGGAAGGAATCAAACTTGTCCGGATTATGCAGGATGTACTGCATTTTAATGTAATTGCTGTTGGGCTCTACCCCATTATCCCGGATTTTCTGCCAATGAAAAACATTGTAAGGATCCACCGCCATGGGAATGGCCAGCTCCAGAATCAGGATAAAAATCACAAACGGCGCAATTTTACGTAAAAATCGTCTCATAGATGTCCTCATTAAAACTGAAAGTATACAAAACTGTACTCGCCCAGCTGACGACTGTAAAGCACGACAAAAATCAGGGCGAAATAAAATGTATAGCGCACCGGCTTACCAAAACGGCCAAACCACTGACATACATCTTCCCTAAGCGCAATATAATCGTGCGCCATAAGCAGCACCACCCAGAACAGCACCAGCTTCAGTTCGTTGCTCTGAATCAGCCCGGCTTTTTTGAAGGCCACGTAACATTCCTTCACATAACTCAAAGGATGGGTAATGCCGTCAAAGAGATGGGTCAGAATATAAATTGCGTCTGACATGGTATTTGCCCGGAAAAACAGCCAGGCCAGGGTCACAAAGGCAAAAGTCAGAAGTACTCGGAACCTGTTTTTTCCCTCTTTTCCGGGTGGGAAATACTGATTCCAGATCCGTTCGAATATCTGCGCCGCGCCGTGAAGTCCGCCCCAGATCACAAAAGTCCAGCTGGCCCCGTGCCAGAGACCGCTTACCAGAAAGGTCACAAGCAGATTCCGGTAAGTCTTCCATTTTCCGGTACGGCTGCCGCCCAGCGGAATATATACATAATCCCGGAACCAGGTGGACAGAGAAATATGCCATCTGGCCCAAAACTCTTTCACAGAAGCCGCGAAATAAGGGCTCTTGAAATTATTGACCAGATCAATGTCAAAAAGACAGGCCACCCCCCGGGCAATATCCGAATAACCGGAAAAATCACAGTAAACCTGGAAGGCGTAAAAAAGTGTCGCCACGCCAAGAGCCAGACCTGTAAAACTTGTCACCTGATTGTATACAATATCCACGCTGGAGGAAAGCACATCCGCAATGGCAATTTTCTTAAAATAGCCCCATGCAATCAGCTTGGCACCCCGGATAGCCTTGTCATACTCAAAATGATGTTCTTCCTCTATCTGCGGCATCAGATGCTCCGCCCGTTCAATGGGACCGGCCAGCAGAAGCGGGAAAAAGGACACAAAGGCCGCGTATTTTCCAAAATGGCGGCAGGCCTTCGTCTTTCCCTTATAGACGTCGATCACATATCCAAGCGTCTGGAAAGTATAGAACGAGATACCTACCGGAAGCACAAGCTTCAGCGTCACCGGGCTCATGGAAATTGATGCGCGCGCCAGGATCGCTGTCACAGAACTGCTCAGGAAATTAAAGTATTTGAAAAAGAACAAAAGACCGAGGCAGACCAGCAGGGCCAGACCCATACATAGCTTCTTTTTCTTCTGTTCTTCTGTTTTCTCAATCACGAGTGCCGTTCCGTAAGAGACTGCCGTAGTCAGCAGAATCAGCAAAATGTATTTCGCGTTGGCGCTCATATAAAAGTAGTAACTGGATACCAGCAGGACGCCCCACCTGTGTTTCGGGGGCGTCAGCCAGTAAATCACAAATACAATAGGCAAAAATATATAAAATGCATTGGAATTAAACAGCATTTAAAAGTTCCTCTAAGGTCTTTCGGATCTCTTTGATAAAATCACCGCTGGAAAGCACCGTCGGATTCGGAAGGGTCGTAATTAGCGCCAAATCTTTGGTCATTTTTCCGTTTTCAATGGTTGCAATGGAAGCCTGCTCCAGTTTATCCGCAAACTCTGTCAGGGCCAGGTTCTGATCCAGCTCTCCGCGCTTTCTTAAGGCGCCGGACCATGCGAAGATGGTCGCCATGGAATTGGTAGAGGTCTCCTCGCCCTTCAAATGCTTGTAATAATGGCGCTGTACGGTTCCGTGTGCCGCCTCATATTCGTAATATCCATGCGGAGATACCAGCACAGAGGTCATCATAGCCAATGAGCCAAAGGCAGTGGCAATCAAATCACTCATGACGTCGCCGTCATAATTCTTGCAGGCCCAGATATAACCACCCTCGGACTTGATCACACGGGCTACCGCGTCATCGATCAGCGTATAAAAATAGGTAATGCCCAGTTTCTCAAACTGTTCTTTATATTCCTTCTCATAAATCTCCTGGAAGGTATCTTTGAAGAAATGATCATATTTCTTGGAAATCGTATCCTTGGTGGCAAACCACAGATCCTGCCTCTGGGAAACCGCGTAGGAAAAGCAGCTTCTGGCGAAGCTTTCGATGGAGCTCTCCAGATTGTGCATGCCCTGTACCACGCCGCCCTCTTTGAAGTCATGGATAGTCTCACGCAGCTCGCTTCCATCCTCACCGGTAAATACAAGCTCACATTTTCCGGGACCCGGAATCCGCATTTCCGCAGCCTTGTATACATCACCATAAGCATGACGTGCTACGGTAATTGGTTTTTTCCAGTTTTTTACATATGGTTCGATGCCCTTTACGATAATCGGAACCCGGAATACTGTTCCGTCAAGAATCGCCCGGATGGTACCATTGGGACTCTTCCACATCTGTTTTAAATCGTACTCCTCCATGCGGGCCGCATTAGGGGTAATGGTCGCACATTTCACCGCCACACCGTACTTTTTGGTAGCTTCTGCAGCGTCCACAGTCACCTGATCGTCCGTCGCGTTCCGGTGTTCCAGTCCCAGGTCATAATATTCGGTCTTTAAATCAACAAATGGAAGAAGAAGCTCATCCTTAATCATCTTCCAGAGAATCCGTGTCATCTCATCTCCGTCCATCTCTACCAGCGGAGTTGTCATCTTAATTTTTTCCATCGTAGGTCCTCCTAGGGTTTGCGTTTTTCCGCGCTTTGTTCTTTATTATAGACGATTCCCCCTGGGACTGCAAGTTCAAAATCGTCCCAGCGCCGCAAATGCCTGATAGAGATTCAAGGAACCGTAGCCCCAGGAGCGGTTGGGATAAAGGAGGGACGCGCTTCGATCCGCGCCGCGAACCAACAGCTGTTTGATTTCCAGTGTTCCCATCGTCAGCCTGTTTTTCCGCACAACTCCCCATTCCAGTAAAAGTGCTGCCGCCCCGGCTGTCACTGCTGCCGCGGCACTGGTTCCGGTAAGATTCACTGCCCGGTTTTCCGGCCCATAAGCCGCTACCGCTACCCCGGGCGCTGCTAAATCCGGCTTGATTCTCCCGTTTCGTGTAAATCCCCTTCCGGAATCCATATAGATACTGCCATTGGAAGACCGGTAAGCCCCTGTGGTAATCGGCGTCTCCGTATTGCCCGGCTCCGTCAGTGTGATATCCGGATTCGAGTTTAAAAATACAGTCTCACTGCTTACAAAGCCTGTCACCGGCAGCCAGATGTTGTAAACGCCATCTACGATACGTTCCCCGTAGACGCGGATCCGCCAGATTCCCGGAGACGGATCCGCCATGCGGACAACAATCAGTTGATCGCCGCTAAAGAGATTCAGTGTCTGGAAATTCACATAGATCACAGTATTTTCAAAGAGGAAATCAAACATCCAGTTTTTCTGTCCCGAGGTGACCCGCGGAACCTCTTCCCCCGAAGGCGATATGAGTGATACAGAAAATACATCCAGTGTGTTACTCCACAGTTCCATCATCACGCCCTGTTCCCGCTCTGCCACCCTCACTTCCACATCCTGGTACGGCTCCCCCTCTCCCATCACGCCATAATAATGGTGCCCCTGATTGGCCTCATTTCCCCCTGCAAGAATGATACAGCGTCCCGCCCGGACGGCAATGGCGTTAAGATATGAGGATAAAGGCGAAGTGCCGGTATGGCCGCCCATATTGCTGCCAAGAGCCAGACAGATAACCAGGGGCAGGCTTTCCCTTTGCGCCAGTTCATGCAGAAAACGGGCTCCCAGCATGATATCATTTTCCTGATAAGCTTCCGCTTCCTCAGGTACCAGAAAATATTCCTTCAGATAGCGCTTGGCCGGTTTCAGTTTTACCATGGCAATGGACGACAACGGCGCGGCTCCGATCCAGCCGGTCTCACGGTTTTCGCTTCCCGCCGCAATGGACGCAAGCTTCGTTCCGTGGCCGGAAATATCCCGGGTAGGCACTGTTTCATAAGGCTGTTCCGCAGACAGCGCCCCATTGATCTCTGACTTTGTATACACACTGCCATAGTGAATACCCTCCGGCGGCGTTCCGTTCTGATCCGTCTGGTCCCAGATGGCCAGAATCCGACTTTTTCCCGCATTGTCCAGGAAGCAGCGGTTCCGATAATCAATCCCTGTATCAATAAACCCCAGCAATACGCCCTGTCCCCGAAGGTTCAGGACCGGCTGATTCTGCAGAGCCAGAATTCCGGAGGCCTCCAGATTTTCCGTCTGCAGCGTTGTATACAAAGTAGGAAATAATTCATAACTGTACTCGTACAGTCGTTCCCGATCCGCCGTCCATTTTTTGCGATCCGCGTAAAATACCGTGTAGTAATCATTGATGCGCTGCACGCATACATCCGGATAGATTTCCCGGATATCCTCCTCCCGTACATTGGTCTGCCAGATAAAATCCGCGTAATTTTCCGACACTATTTTTTCTCTGCATGCTTCGTCCATACCGCACCGCCCGTAAGTTCTTTTTACAGCCTATGCTCTCTTTATCTGATCATGCTTTTTTCAGAAGCCCCGGCAGCCAGATTTCACCAAAGCCCTGATGGTTCGGGGCAAGTTTCAGATCTCTGCAGCCTGTCTGCAGCCGCTTTTTTATCTGTTCATTGGTAAGTTCCGGTTCGGCGGACAAAAGTAAGACAAGCGCTCCTGCTGTCACAGAGGTTGCCATGGAGGTGCCTGATTTAACGCTGTAAAATGGATTGCCAGGACTCTCAAAATCCGCCCGGCAGGAACGAATTTCCGCTCCGGGAGCAACCACCTCCGGCTTAAGAACGCACGCCGATATGGGACCCCGGCCAGAATAATGCACCCTTCGGATGCCGCGCACCGGAACGGCCAGTTCATCATCAGAGGAACCCACTGTAATTACCTTTTCACTGGTTCCCGGAACCGTAATGCTGGATCTGGCAGGTCCCTGATTTCCGGCTGCCGCGCAGATTACAAAGCCCGCGTCCCAGGCTTCCTCCACAGCGCTTATGAGCTCTGTCCGTATCTCAGCCTTTGGTACTCTCCCGCCCACAGAAATATTGATAACGCGGACGTCGTATTCTTTTCCATGCTCCAAAAGCCAGTGCAGGGCCCGAATTAGTCCCACACTGTCCCCATTTCCCCTGCCGTCCAGAATTTTCAGGGAAACAAAATGACATCGCGGCGCAAGTCCCTGGTACCTGCCGCCGGATGCCTCTCCGGTTCCTCCGATAATTCCGCTGATATGGGTTCCATGACCGCAGTCGTCTGCCGCGCCACCGGAATTTGTAAGGTAATTATAAGCATAAACCACCCGGCCCCTTAAGTCCGGGTGTCTGTCATTGACGCCGGAATCCACAACCGCCACACCGACGCCCTCCCCATAGAGGCCAAGCCGGTATGCCGACTGTGCTTCAAGCAGCCTTCTCACGCGATCCATACAGAAAAGACTCCCTGCTTTTCTGTTATTTTATGCATCTCCACAGCGTACTGCCATTCGAAACAGCACAAAGCCCGCCGCGAACATTACCGCAAGCATGGCCACACCCGCGCGGGATGTATGGAACAGCTGAGTGGAGATACCCATCAGCATGGTTCCCACAAAGGCCGCGCCTTTACCGAAGATGTCAAAGAAGCCGAAAAATTCTGTCGCTTTCTCCTTCGGGATAATCCGCGCAAAATAAGACCGGGACAGAGACTGAATCGCCCCTTGGAATACCGCCACCCAGACAGCCAGAAGCCAGAACTCCCAGGCCTTGTCAAGCTGCAGCGCAAAGAGTACCACGCCAAAATAGCTGACGATAGAGACCTCGATCAATGTAGTATTGCGCACCTTCCTGGATAACCGTCCAAAAAGAATCGAACAGGGGAACGCCACTATCTGGGTCAGCAAAAGAGCCAGTAACAGGTTCGTATCACTGATGCCCACGTCCTTGCCATAGGAAGTTGCCATGTCAATAATCGTGTATACACCGTCGATATAGCAGAAGAACGCCAGCAGAAAATACCAGATCTTTGGTGTCCTTCGAATTTCCGCAAAGCTCTGACCCAGGCGGCGGAAGCTGTCCTGCACCGGATGCGCTGTCCGCTCCACATAGTAGATCTGCTGGTAGCTTCTGAGAAGCGGCAGTGTCACCAGAAACCACCAGGCGGCGTTGACCAGGAAAGCCACCGCCGCAGCTGCGCTTCCCGACAGGCCGAAAGCATCTGCTTTCAATACAAAAATCAGGCTGAACATAAAAGGAATACAGCTTCCGATATAGCCCCAGGCATAACCTCTGGCGGATACCTCATCCATCCGCTCATCTGTAGTCACATCACCCAGCATGGCGTCATAAAAGACCAGACTGGCATTTAAGCCCACTTTGGCAATCACATAGACCGCCAGAAAGGCAAGCCAGGTCTTCGGAACCGCAAGACCCGCACAGCCCAACACGCCCATCATCATAAAAAAGGTGAAAACCGGCTTTTTATAACCTTTGGTATCCGCGAAGCTTCCCAGTACCGGACCCAGAATCGCCACAATGATAGTCACAAGCGATGTGGCATAGCTGAAATACGCGGTGGAATCCGCGGCGGAAATGCCGCTGGACGATGCCACATTCTTATAATAAATCGGTATAATCGTAGACGCCAGCATAACGAAGGCCGAATTGCCCACATCATACAGGATCCAGCGTCTTTCCAGTTTCGTTGTCTTATTCATCTTCTTTCTCCCTCAAAAGCTTTTACTCAAAATCCCGGTTCAGCCGTTCGCTGAGCCCTGAATCATTGCTGATAGCCTGAACGTATTTTACAATCTCCTCTGTGGTCGGCTCTACAGCTCTGTTCAGAAGACGTTCCAGCGTCATACCACTCTCCACACATTCAAGATTCACCTGACCGTTCATCACCAGGCCGCCAAGCCCCTTTTTTTGACCAATTAAGGAGAAAAAGCCTTTTAGGAGCTTCGCTTTTGCTTTAGATGGGCACTGGAACATCCGAATGGTTTTCTTAAAGCCCAGAATACAGGCGTCCACCTGATCGGCTGTCACATCATCCAGTACCGACGCGATGGCTTCTTCCGTATCCAGATCCCGAATCAGATGCCGGGTGCAGTTATTCGTAAGCGGATCCTTTCCATCCTCGATCATAAGTTCCCGGTCGAAATCAGTCTCAATCTCCAGATGACCAAGACCTCTCTCATCCATATAACGGCTGATATAGGGATGGCATTCGCTGTCCAGCATGTAGTGGCACATGAAACCGCAGAGATAGGACAACAATACGTAATTTGGTCTCTTTTGATACTGTTTTCTCGCTTTTTCAAAAAAAGACCTTGCCGTTTCTTTATGCATCTTCACGCCCAACTGATTGATACGGTTTTTTGAATAAGGATGGTAATAGAATAAGAGATCCGGTCCGTGAAGTCCCAGCAGGTAGGCCGCTTTATTCTCCTTTATCATTTCCCGAAGCTCCCCGGGCAGCGCCCGATAGACTTTCTTTCCGAATTTATAATGTGCGTAGGTTGCAGGCATAGATACCCTTCCTTTCTTCTGTGTTGAAATATGCAGACCCTCTGAGATCTTACTTTTGTATTGTCTCACATAATCTTCTTTCTTACAACCTCTATTCCGGTAATTTTTCTGTTATCTTTCCTCACACTTTTTCAGTCCTCTCATACTATGGCAATATAAATAATTCATTTTCCTGGAGGATTTATTATGAGTGATTTAACTGCTACCAACTGCGGATGTGGCTGCGACAATGGTAACAACGGCTGCTGCAGTACTCTGATCTGGCTGCTGCTTCTGACTTCCTGCTGTGGCAACGGCAACGGTCTTTTCGGCGGAAACGGCTGTGGCAATGACAACAGCTGTCTGTGGCTGATTCTGATTCTGTGCTGCTGCGGCGGCTGCGGAAACGGAGGATTTTTCGGCAATAGCGGCTGTGGCTGCGGAAATGGATGCGGCTGCTAGCCCACTTTTCCGGCGGGGAGAAATCAATTTTTCTCCCCGCCGTTTTATAACTTTCTCTATATAAAAGAGAAAGGGCAGCCTCATTGGCAGCCATATTTTTTCATTCATACTTCTTCTATTTTCCCATATATTTATTACAAAAAACCGGAGGCACTCAGATGAAGCCTGGCGATGAGCGCTATCGGATCCTCTATGAGCTTCAGCATAAATGCAATGAGTTGAATCGAAAAATCGATTCTCTGATTCGCATGATGGAAATACTGACTACTTATATGCAGTATTCCAGCATGATGGCTGAAATGACGGCTGTGCAAACACCCGGCTCTGGTTCTGATCGCTGTGCTGATGACGGGCAGGCTTCTTTTGATGGTACGCCGGAAGGGAGTGGGCGTATGGATCCCAGGGAGTTTCAGAAGATTATGAATATGGCGAAGAGTTCGGATCATCCGATGTCGGAGGGGGAGTTTCAGGAGATTTTTAATACGCTGAAGCAGGGAAAGTCGGAGGAAGAGGTGGCGCGGATGGAGCAGATGGTGAAGCTGGCGCGGAGTTTTATGAAGTAACGGACGAAAAAGGCCGGCGAAAAAAATTTTCCGCCGGCCTTTTTCTGACTTTCTATGTCGCACACCACCTATTCCTTGGCATTACGGTTGATGAACTGTGTCTTTACTTTGGAATACATGATCTTCTGGCTGCGGTAGAGGCCGTAGTAGCCGGACTGCATGTAGCTGATGGCAATGGCCACAAAGTAAAACGGGGCTCCTTCGAAGCCGAACATCTCAAGGCTGATCAGCAGCGAGGAGATAGGGCTGTTGGTGACGCCGCAAAATACTGCGGCCATGCCGCAGGCGGCGGCCAGGGATGGGGAGATGTGCAGGATCTGACCCATGAGGCAGCCGAAGGTAGCTCCTACAAAGAAGGTGGGGACGATCTCGCCGCCCTTGAAGCCGCCGGACAGGGTGATGGCGGTGAATACAATCTTCAAAAGGAAGGCGCACCAGACAACCTGTTGGTCGACTACAGCCCGTTCTACTACCTGCATGCCGGTACCCAGGTAATCTGTGGTACCCAGAAGCATCGTTAAAATGATGATCAGGACGCCTGATACCAGGGGGCGCACAAAGGCATTCTTGATTCTTTCCGCAAATATCTCTTCTGTTTTATGTAAAACGACGCAGAACAGGATGCTGACTGCGGCACAGCAAAATCCCAGGAATAGGATTTTGCCTGCATTCGGGAGATTGAATTCCGGCAAAGTTCCCAGAGAAAAACGCTCTCCGGTCAGCCCGAAGTGGCAGGCTACCCCATAGGCGATGTACGAAGCCACCACACAGGGTACCAGAGCCGCGTAGTGCATGATGCCGACGCTTACGACTTCCATGGAAAAGACAGTCGCTGCCATGGGGGTTCCAAACAAGGCGGAAAAGGCGGCGCTCATACCGGCCATGATCATAACACGGCGATCATTTTCGTCGATACGCAGAATTTTGCCCAGAAAGTTGCCGATGCTTCCGCCCAGCTGCAGGGCCGCGCCCTCACGTCCGGCGGAACCGCCGAAGAGATGGGTCAGGATCGTAGAGATGAAGATCAGCGGCGCTGTCTTTAAGGGTATCTCACGCTCCGCGTGAATGGCATCCAGAACCATATTGGTGCTGCTGCGCTCCTGTTTGCGCTCCCATTGATACATCCAGACAATCAGAACGCCCGCGAAGGGCAGACCGTACAGGATCCAGGGATGAGCCATACGAAAAGATGTAGCCATGGAAACGCCTTTTCCGAAGGCGGTTCCCACAAGACCCAACGCCAAGCCGGTCAGTGCAGCGAATATCAGCCATTTTGCAAGAACGACTAATCGGTTCCAGATGGTAATCCGGAACCGATTTTCAAGCTGCGGGACCACGTCCCGCAGCTCCTCTTTTTTATTAGTTTGTTCATCCATTACGGTTTTACCACAATATTGATGATTCTTCCGGGCACGTAAATTTCTTTTACGATGGTGCCCTTCAGCCAGTCTGCTACTACTTCCTTACCAGCCGCGATAGCGTCTTCCTTGGCTGCGCTGCTGGAAATGGTAACGGTTCCACGGGTCTTACCATTGACCTGTACGGCGATCTCAATCTCGTCGTCCTTCATGGCTTCCTCATCCGCATCCGGCCATCCATGAGCAAATACAGTTTCACTGTGACCCAACTGCTCCCAAAGCTCCTCTGCGATATGCGGAGCGAAAGGCGCAATCAGGGTTACGGCTGTCTCCAGTGTCTCTTTGTCCAGACCATCCTGGCGCTTTGCCAGATCGATGAGCTTGTTATTGTACTCCATGAAACCGGAGATAACGGTGTTCAGGCTGAAGCTGTTCAGACGGGTAGTAATGTCATAGACCATCTTGTGACGGATCTTGACGCTCTCCGGAGTTTCCGCGGTTCCCTTGTCCTTGTTGTCCAGAACCAGGTTCCAGAAACGCTTCAGGAAACGGGATACGCCATCGATTCCTCTGTCGTCCCACTCAGCATCCAGCTCGGGCGGTCCTACGAACATCTCATACATTCTCAGAGCGTCGCAGCCATAATCGCGGATCAGGTCGTCCGGGGAAACCACGTTTCCTTTGGACTTACTCATCTTGATGCCGTTCTTACCGGTGATCATACCCTGATTGAACAGCTTGGTAAACGGCTCGTCAAAGTCGATGACACCAATATCATGCAGGAACTTGGTATAGAAACGGGAGTACAAAAGATGCAGTACCGCATGCTCAACGCCGCCGATGTACATATCTACCGGCAGATACTTATCTGCCTTCTCCTTGCTTACCAGCTCCTCATCGTTGTGATTGTCCACGTAGCGCAGGAAATACCAGGAGGAACCTGCCCACTGGGGCATGGTGTTGGTCTCTCTCTTTGCAGGCGCGCCGCAGCACGGGCAGGTGGTGTTGACCCACTCATCAATGGCAGCGAGAGGTGACTCTCCGGTACCTGTCGGCTGATAACTTTCTACCTCCGGCAGCTCCAGCGGAAGCTGATCTTCCGGAACCGGTACGTTGCCGCACTTCGGACAATGGATGATCGGAATCGGCTCGCCCCAGTAACGCTGACGGGAGAATACCCAGTCACGCAGCTTATAGTTGACGGTCTTCTTGCCCACGCCCATCTTCTCAATGATAAGCGGCGCTTCCTTCTTCAGGACTGCAGACTCCATGCCGTTCCACTCGCCGGAATTGATCATGGTTCCGCTGGCCTCGGTATAAGCCTCAGTCATATTTTCAATTTCCCTGCCATCCTTGGCAATAACCTGGATGATCGGAATGTTGAATTTCTTCGCGAACTCAAAGTCACGGTCGTCATGGGCCGGTACGCACATGATGGCGCCGGTACCATAGTCAGCCAGTACGTAATCGGAAAGCCAGATGGGAACCTTTGCTCCGTTGATGGGGTTGATCGCGTAGCTTCCGGTAAATACGCCGGTCTTTTCCTTATCCTGTACACGATCCACGTTGGAACGCATGGAAGACTTGAAAATGTAATCCTCTACTGCCGCTCTGGTCTCATCGGTAGCCAGCTTGGCAGCCAGCGCATGCTCCGGAGCCAGTACCATAAAGGTCGCGCCGTGCAGAGTATCCGGACGTGTGGTATATACGGTGATCTTCTCATCACTGTTCTCTACCTTGAAATCCACCTCAGCACCGTAAGACTTGCCGATCCAGTCGGTCTGCATCTTCTTAACCTTCTCCGGCCAGTCCAGCTTGTCCAGGTCGTTCAGCAGGCGGTCTGCATATGCGGTGATCTTCAGCATCCACTGACGCAGATTCTTCTTGGTAACCGGAGTGCCGCAGCGCTCGCAGCAGCCGTTGACCACTTCCTCATTTGCCAGACCGGTCTTACAGGACGGACACCAGTTGATGGGGAACTCCTTTTCATACGCCAGGCCCTTTTTGAACATCTGTACAAAAATCCACTGTGTCCACTTATAGAACTTCGGATCTGTTGTATTCACTTCCATATCCCAGTCGTAAAGGGCTGCGATATCGTTAATCTGTCTCTTGATATTAGCCACATTCTCTGCGGTAGACTTTGCCGGGTGTACGCCCATCTTGATGGCGTAGTTCTCAGCCGGAAGTCCGAATGCGTCCCATCCCATGGGATGAATGATGTAATGTCCCTGCATCAGCTTGTAGCGGCTCCATACATCACTGATAACATAGCCTCTCCAGTGACCTACATGAAGTCCGTTGCCTGACGGATAGGGGAACATATCCAGACAATAGTATTTCGGTTTTTTCCCGTCGTTGACGTTCACCGGATGCTCTTCCCAGTGCTTGCGCCACTTCTCTTCCACCGCGCGGTGGTTAAATGGTACTGCCATTTCTTTCCACTCCTCTTGTTTATCTTGTAAAAATAAGAATCTTCGCAATTACTTCGGGTTACAATTTACGAATTCTCACTGCATTTTATCATATCACACCAGACTGCTTTGTCAAGCAAAATCGGTCTTTTACACGGCCCACTGGCTGTTATAAAGCTCCGCGTAGAAGCCATTGGCCGCAAGCAAGCTTTCGTGGGTACCCTGCTCGACAATCTGTCCGTCCCGCATAACCAGAATCACATCCGCCTCCCGAATGGTAGACAGACGGTGGGCTACGATAAAGCTGGTACGGCCCTCCATCATTTTCGCGAAGGCATTTTGAATCTTCAGCTCCGTACGGGTATCAATGCTGGATGTGGCCTCGTCCAGAATCAGCATGGGCGGCAGGCACAGCATGACGCGGGAGATACACAGAAGCTGCTTCTGTCCCTGAGAAAGGCTGCCTCCATCCTCGGAAAGCACCGTGTCATAACCCTTCGGCAGGCGCCGGATGAAGCTGTGGGCGTGGGACGCTTTAGCTGCCTCGATAATCTCCTCCTCCGTGGCGTCCGGCTTTCCATAGGAAATGTTGTCGCGGACCGTCGCGGACTTCAGCCAGGTCTCCTGCAATACCATACCGTACTGCTGCCGCAGATTTTCCCGGGTCAGATCCTGAATCGGGGTTCCGTCCACAGAGATGCAGCCCTTGTCCACATCGTAGAAACGCATCAGCAAATTAATCAGGGTACTCTTGCCGCAGCCGGTGGGACCGACGATGGCAATTCTCTGACCGGGCTTCACATGCAGATTCAGGTTTTTAATCAGTTCCCGATCCTTGGTATAGGAAAATGCCACATTTTCCAGATCCACACTGCCTTCCGCCTTCTCGATATGGGGGCCGTCCGCCGGATCGGCGCTCATGGGCTCCCGGTCGATGAAGTCAAAGACACGCTCCGCGCAGGCCAGGGCGTTCTGAAGCTCGGTGACTACACCGGAGATCTCATTAAAAGGCTTGGTATACTGGTTTGCGTAGCTTAAGAAGCAGGACAGCTGACCCACGCTCAGGGCGCCACGGATGGCCGCGAAAGCACCTGCCACGCCCACACCCGCGTACACCATACTGTTGACAAAACGGGTCGCCGGGTTGGTAATCGACGAATAGAAAATCGCCCGCAGGCTGTGATTTTGCAGCTTCTGGTTAATCTCGTCAAACCGGGCGATGGCCTCCTCCTCATGTCCAAAAGCTTTGACCACCTTCTGATTTCCTACCATCTCATCAATCAGTCCGGTAAGCTCTCCTCTGGTCTCAGACTGAAGCTTGAACATGCTGTGGGTCCGCCTGGCGATAAAGCCGGCCACCAGAAGGGACAGCGGCGTAATGCAGACCACCACCAATGTGATGCCCACATTGATCGAAAGCATGAACAGCAGGGTTCCCAGAATGGTCATCACGCCTGTAAATAACTGGGTAAATCCCATCAACAGACCGTCAGAAAACTGGTCGATATCCGCAATCAGGCGGCTGACGATGTCGCCCTGGGGATGACTATCGATATAGCTTAGGGGCAGATCCTGCATATGGTCAAAGGCCTCTGTCCGCACATCCATCACGACCTTATAAGTGATGTGGTTGTTGCAGAGATTCATGAGCCACTGGAACACCGAGGTGGCTCCTATAATCACGCCCAGCTTCGTCAGAAGCTTCAGGAGGGCTGCAAAATCTACCGCGCCCTTTCCAATCATAAAATCGATGGCGTCGCCGGTGAGAATCGGCGCGTACAGGGTCAGGGCCACGGTCAGAACCGCCAGCAGAATGGACGCCAGCAGATACTGTCGATACCCTTCGATATAGCAAAGGACTCTTTTTAATGTAGATTTACGCTTCATGTGCTTTTTCCTCCTCTGCCGAAACCTGGGAGTTACAGATCTCCCGATATACTTCACAATTCTGATACAGTTCTTCGTGCTTTCCGATGCCCGCTACCGCGCCGTCATCCAGCACGATAATCTTGTCCGCCTGCCGGATGGTCGCCGCCCGCTGGGATACCAGGAATACCGTAGCCTCTTTTTTATGCTCCTGCAGAGCTTTCCGGAGCTTCGCGTCCGTGGCAAAATCCAGAGCCGAAGCACTGTCGTCCAGAATCAGAATCTCCGGATCCCGCACCAGCGCTCTTGCGATGGTCAGACGCTGTCTCTGTCCGCCGGACAGGTTTCGGCCGCTCTGCAGCACTTCCGTATCCAGGCCTTTTTCCTTCTTTTCTACAATCTCACGACCCTGAGCGGTCTCAAGTGCCGCGTACAGTTCTTCGTCGCTGGCGTCCTTCTTGCCCCACTGCAGATTCTCCCGAATCGTACCGGAGAACAACACCGCCTTCTGAGGAACCACGCCCACCTTGCCGCGCAGGCCTTCATAGGTGTAATCCTGTACATTCAGGCCGTCCACCAGAACCTGGCCCTCGCTCACATCATAAAACCGGGGAATCAGGTTCACCAGGGTGGATTTTCCGGAACCTGTACCGCCGATGACGCCGATGGTCTCGCCCGGATAAGCCTGGAAATTCACATGGGACAGGGCCGCGTCCGCGCCCTCCTCGTAGGTGATACTGACATTTTTAAACTCTACACAGGGAACATCCTTGTTCTGCTTCTGCTCCGCCACGGTTCCTTCGGTCATACCGGCTTCCTGATCCATGATCTTATTGATGCGGGACAGGCAGGCCAGAGATTTAGTCACATTGACGATCAGGTTGGCCAGCTTAATCAGCTCCACCAGGATCTGGGACATGTAGTTGACCAGCGCCACCACCTGGCCCTGGCTTAAGATACCAGCATCCACCTGACGTCCGCCGGTCCATACCAGCAGAATCACCGCCGCGTTGATGATCGCGTAAGTCAGCGGATTTAAGAGTCCGGAGATCCGGCCCACGAAAAGCTGAGTGTTCATAAGTGTCGTGCTGTCCTGATGGAAAGTCTCCATCTCATCCTGCTGCCGGTTGAATGCCCGTACCACGCGGACACCGGACAGGTTTTCCCGCACATGAAGCAGCACCCGATCCAGCTGACTCTGCACTTTCCGATACCAGGGAATCGTAATGCCCATAATCACGAATATCACGATAAACAGTACCGGGACAACCCCTGCAAATACCGCCGCCGCCTTCATATCAATGGTAAAGGCCATGACCATGGCTCCAAACACGATAAATGGGGAACGTAAGAACAGACGCAGCACCAGATTGATACCGGTCTGCACCTGATTGATATCGCTGGTAATCCGCGTAATCAGTGTGGATGTTCCGATGGTGTCCAGCTCTTTATAGGAAAAGCTGTTCAGATGCTCAAACAGGGCCTTTCGCATGGCGGTACTGCTTCCCACCGCCGCTTTCGCCGCAAAATACTGGGCTGTAATGGAACTGGCCAGTCCCACGAAGCCCAGCAGAATCAGGACGCCGCCCATCTTCAGTACATAGCCGCCGTCCCCGTTCGCGATACCCGTATCGATAATATGGGCCACCACCAGCGGCACCAGCAGCTCAAAGCTGGCTTCCAGAAGCTTGAAAAGAGGTCCTAAAATGCTCTCCTTTTTATACTCTTTCATGTAATACAACAGTCGTTTCATGTCCTGTTTCCTCCGTAACACGTATATTTTTTTATTGTACCCCCGGAAAGAATATTTTACAAGAGCCAAAAAAGAGCACCCGGCGCTAACCGGATGCCCTTGGTTACTGCTCACTTCGTTCGCATTAACCCGCTTCGCTATGCACAGAAATTACGCTATTCGCGTAATTTCGCGCTTGCATAACTCGGGATTTTGGCATATACATACCAAAACACCTCGCGGGATAGTGGCCGTGAACAGTAATTGTTCTTATACTATCTCCCCTTTTTTCATAATCCCTATGTAAAATTATTCTGCAGTTTCGGAGGCTCTCGCTTCCACTTCCTTCGCCTGCACATCCGCCGGCGCCTGCTCGTAGCGCGCAAACTCATAGGAGAATTCGCCGCTTCCGCCTGTCATGGAACGCAGGTCTGTGGAATAACCGAAAATCTCGGTCATCGGAACGTCCGCTACGACTTCCTGCTTGCCGCCTGCAATGGGGTTCATGCCCAG
Organism: Laedolimicola sp.; assembly: GCF_051972735.1. Lineage (NCBI taxonomy): Bacteria > Bacillati > Bacillota > Clostridia > Lachnospirales > Lachnospiraceae > Laedolimicola > Laedolimicola sp. Next base: position 17,472 of record NZ_JBOKYU010000039.1, read on the forward strand.
CACACGGCCGCGTCTCTTATTCAGATCGCCCATGACGTCGCCGGTATACTTATCCGGAACCGTTACTGTCATGGTCACAATCGGCTCCAGCAGAACCGGACCTGCTTCCATGAAGCCCTTCTTGAAGGCCTGGCTTGCCGCGGTCTTGAACGCCATCTCGGAAGAATCTACCGGATGATAGGAACCGTCGTACAGAACAGCCTTTACGCCGACTACCGGATATCCGGCCAGAGGACCCTTCACCACAGATTCCTGAATACCCTTTTCCACTGCCGGGAAGTAGTTCTTCGGAACCGCGCCGCCGACTACGATCTGCTCAAATACATACGGAGTCTCCAAATCGCCGGAGGGCTCGAAGGTCATCTTAACATGGCCGTACTGTCCGTGTCCGCCGGACTGCTTCTTATACTTGGAGTCCACATCCGCTTTCTTCTTCAGAGTCTCACGGAAAGCTACCTTCGGCTTGGACAGCTCTACCGATACCTTAAATTTCTCTTCCAGCTTGCTGACTACCACGTCCAGATGCTGGTCGCCCATGCCGTACAGCAGGGTCTGGCGGTTCTCGGAATCATTGACGTTCTTTAAGGTCAGATCCTCTTCCATCATCCTCGCCAGCGCCTGGGAAATCTTATCCTCGTCGCCTTTATTCTTTGCCTTATATCTCATGTAGGTATAGGGCTTGGAAATCTCGGTTCTGCCGAACACAATCGGGGCTGCCTTGGTGGACAGGGTGTCGCCGGTCTTGGTATTCGCCAGCTTGCCGATGGCTCCGATATCGCCTGCGTGCAGCTCTGTGGTCTCGATGGGCTTGTTGCCCTGCATGATGTACAGCTTGTTCAGCTTTTCTTCCGCATCCTTATCCTGATTATAGAGGGTATCGTCGGACTTAATAACACCGGAGGACACCTTGATCAGAGAATACTTTCCGATAAACGGATCCACGATGGTCTTAAATACATAAGCGGATTTCGCCTTGGAGAAATCGTAATTCGCCTCGAAAATCTCGTTGGTCTTCATATTGATACCGTTACAGGACTTCTTATCCGGGCTCGGGAACAGCTCTACGATATCATTCAGCAGGTTGTGGATGTTACGGAGCTCGGTGCTGGATCCCATGGATACCGGAATCACAGTGCCGTCGCATACATTAAACTTCATAGCCGCACGGATCTCGCTGAAGGTGAACTCCTCACCATTGAAGTACCGCTCCATAAATTCATCGGAGGTCTCCGCTACTGCGTCCAGAAGCGCCTCACGGCAGATAGCCAGGTTTTCTTTGGAGTATTCCGGAATCTCACACTCCTCGCGTTTGCCGATATCGGTGAAGCGGCGGCCTGCCATTTTGCAGACGTTTATATAGCCCACAAATTTCTCATTTTCACGGATAGGCTGATAGAACGGCGCAATCTTCTTGCCGTACAAATCGGTCAGATCCTGTACCACCTGACGGAAGGACGCATGATCCACATCCATCTCAGATACAAAAAACATTCTCGGCAGCTTATACTTCTCGCAGAGATCCCATGCCTTCTGGGTTCCGACCTCCACGCCGGCCTTACCGGATACCACAATAATTGCCGCGTCAGCCGCTGACACTGCCTCTTCTGCCTCGCCTACAAAATCGAAATATCCCGGAGCGTCCAGAAGATTAATCTTACAATCCTGCCAAATCAGAGGAACTACCGATGTGGTAATGGAGAACTTTCTCTTAATCTCTTCCTTATCATAATCACTGATGGTATTGCCGTCAGTCACTTTACCGATACGGGTGGTCAGGCCGGATACATATGCCATCGCCTCTACGAGACTGGTCTTACCGCAGCCGCCGTGGCCAAGAAGAACTACGTTACGAATTTTGTCAGTTGTGTAAATATTCATGCCTATTCCTCCGATTACAATAATTTTATAGTTCCGGATATTTCATCTGTCAAAAAGATTATTCTGTAAATGAAAGGCATCGGAACACCATGGATACATTTTACTAAAAGTCTGACAATATTGCAATAGTTTTTATATATTTTTTACAAGTAATTTCTATTTTTGCGAATTTTTGTACAGCATATTGTAAATCTGGCATCCATCTGCAGAAATCAATTTTCGTCATCCCGCCGGGCTTTCCGCTTTCTATATTCTTATTCTTCTGCTTTCGCAATACACTTTTATGCGTTAATGTAAGCTAGTGTTGACATTTTCCGCAAAAAACTTTAAAATTAACTCTTAGAGATTTTGTATACATAAAAGGAGTTTTCACCATGAAAATGAATACCATCGGCTTTATCGGACTGGGCCTCATCGGCGGCTCCATCGCAAAAGCCATTCGCGCATATCACCCGGATGTCCGGATGATAGCCTATATGAGAAGTCAGGACACACTCCAAAAAGCTGTAGACGAAGGCGTGATCAACGAGGCCTGTTCTGAAGTCGGCGAGCAGTTTGCCGCCTGCGATCTGCTTTTCCTCTGTGCGCCCGTGGAGACTAACGCCCGCTATCTGGAGCAGTTAAAGCCCATGTTACCAAAGACCTGTCTCCTGACTGATGTGGGCAGCACAAAGACGGATATTCATGAGAAGGTAGATGCTCTGGGGCTTACCGGGCAGTTCATCGGCGGCCATCCCATGGCAGGCTCTGAAAAGACCGGATACGAGAACGCCAAGACCCATCTGATTGAAAATGCCTACTATATTATCACGCCGGGCACAGGCGTGCCTGAGGATACGGTAAATGAATTCGTTGCCCTAGTTTCCTCTCTAAAGGCCCTTCCGCTGGTATTGGATTACCGCCAGCATGATTTTATCACGGCCTGCGTCAGCCATCTGCCCCACCTGATCGCTTCTTCTCTGGTGGAATTAGTGAAGGATCTGGACGGCCCCGACGAATTGATGAAACGGATTGCGGCGGGCGGTTTCAAGGATATTACAAGAATTGCATCCTCTTCTCCCGATATGTGGGAGCAGATCTGCATGACCAATTCCGAAAATATTTTGAAAGCGCTGGATCATTACCAGGCGCAGCTTAGCCGACTCCGGACGGAAATTACCGGAAAAGAAGCGGACAAGATCCATGCTTTCTTCGCCACTTCCCGAGATTACCGGAACTCCATCCCGGAGGCTTCTGCAGGACCGCTCAAGAAGACCTACGCCTTCTACTGCGACATGGTGGACGAGGCCGGCGGTATCGCTACTCTGGCGACCATCCTGGCTTCCGGCGGCATCAGTATCAAAAACATCGGTATTATCCACAATCGGGAATTCGAAGAAGCCGTGCTCCGCGTAGAACTCTACGATGAAGACGCTTATAAGAAAGCAGTGGAACTGCTTCGCAAATACCGTTACACCATTTATGAGCGATAAATATACTGTGAGGAGAACATTTATGAAATTTACACGTGCGCAGAAATTACACGGGGAAGTTACCATCCCCGGCGATAAATCCATCTCCCATCGGACCGTTATGTTCGGCTCGCTGGCAGAGGGAACCACCGAGGTGACCGGTTTCTTAAGGGGCGCCGACTGCCTCTCTACCATTGACTGCTTCCGTCGGCTCGGCATTTCCATTGAGGATAAGGGCGAGCGTATTTTGATTCACGGGAAGGGACTGCACGGGCTTTCCGCGCCGTCTGCGATTCTGGATGCAGGCAACAGCGGTACAACCACCCGGCTGATTTCCGGTATCTTAAGCGGTCAGAATTTCGAGACTACGCTGACCGGCGACGCCTCCATACAGAAGCGGCCCATGGGACGTATCATCGAACCCTTAAGTCAGATGGGTGCCGCCATTACCAGCCTTTCCGGAAATGGGTGCGCGCCGCTTCGCATTCAGGGACGGCCCTTACATGGCATTCACTATACTACAAAGGTGGCTTCCGCTCAGGTGAAGTCTGCGATTCTGCTGGCCGGACTTTACGCAGACGCGCCCACCAGCGTGACGGAACCTGCGCTGTCCCGAAATCATTCGGAGCTGATGCTGCGTTTCTTCGGAGCGGATGTGAAAAGTGAAGGGACTACGGCTGCGATTCAGCCAGAGCCGAAACTCATCGGACAGAAGGTACAGGTTCCCGGGGATATCTCTTCTGCCGCTTACTTTATCGCGGCGGGATGTATCACACCGGATTCGGAGCTGCTGATTAAAAATGTGGGAACCAACCCGACCCGGGACGGTATTTTACGTGTCTGCCGGATGATGAACGCGGATGTAACACTGCTGAATGAAAATACGGACAGCGGAGAACCCACGGCAGATCTTCTGGTGCGGACATCTTCTCTTCAGGGTTGTATCATTGAGGGAGATTTGATTCCGACGCTGATTGATGAGCTGCCGGTTATTGCGGTGATGGCCTGCTTTGCGAAAGGGACGACGGTTATCCGGGACGCGGCAGAGCTGAAGGTGAAGGAGTCTGACCGAATCGCGGTGATGACTGAGAATCTGACAGCTATGGGCGCGAAGGTAACGGCGACGAATGACGGTATGATAATTGAAGGTGGTTATCCGCTTCACGGGGCTGTAATTGACAGCCATCTGGATCATCGGATCGCCATGTCATTTGCGGTGGCGGCGCTCAATGCGGATGGGGAGACGGAGATCCTCGGCGCGGACTGTGTGAATATTTC
>NZ_JBOKYU010000040.1:0-22002 GCF_051972735.1 Laedolimicola sp.
TTACAGACGTAACCGTGGGATAATCACACACTTGAGAGACAAAAGCTACGATATTATTATAATAAGAAGAAACAGACGTTTCCACAGAAGCCGGATAAAAGGTGGTGGAAGCGTCTGTTTTTAGGTAACAGGAAAATTCGTATGAAATTTCTTTGATGCAAAAATAAAATGTGTTGATTTTGTGTTGGATTTATTTATATTTATATTGACTTATGTTGAAATAATGCTATAATAAAACCATAAATTGCGGATAAACAATCAGGAATATAAGAAACACACACATCAAAGGAGGAATTTATCATGAATCTGGCAGAAGCAAAGGAATATGCCAAGAAAAACATTCACAACCGTCCGGCGACCACAGGCCGTCTGGCTGGTAAAATCGCAGTGGTAACCGGAGGAGCCCAGGGCTTTGGTCTGGGAATTGCCACAGAGATGTATAATGAGGGAGCAAGTGTCGTACTTGCAGACCTGAACGTGGATCAGGCGAAGGAAGCGGCCAAGACATTTGGAGACCGCGCCGTGGGTCTGAAGGTGGATGTATCCGACCCGGCTTCCATGGAGCAGATGGTCTGCGATGCGGTAGAGCATTTTGGCGGCATCGACATTTTTGTATCCAATGCAGGCGTTCTGAAAGCAGGCAGCCTGGATGATATGGATCCGGCGGCATTCGCGTTTGTAACCAAAGTAAATTATATCGGATATTTCAACGCTGCCAAGTACGCGTCCGCCATCATGAAGGCGCAGCATGAGGCAGATCCGGAGCAGTGGTTCGATATTATCCAGATTAATTCCAAGTCCGGTCTGGTAGGCTCCAAGAACAACAGCGCTTACGCAGGCGGTAAGTTCGGCGGCATTGGTCTGACCCAGAGCTTTGCGCTGGAGCTGGTTTCCGCAAATATTAAAGTAAATTCCATCTGCCCGGGCAACTTCTACGACGGCCCCCTGTGGTCCGATCCGGAGAGAGGACTTTTTGTACAGTACCTGAACGCAGGCAAGGTTCCGGGAGCGAAGACCGTACAGGATGTAAAGGACTACTACCTTTCCAAGTCCCCGATTCACAGAGGCTGTACGCCGAAGGATGTGGCGAAGGCTCTGTTCTATGCAGTGGAGCAGCAGTTTGAGACAGGCCAGGCGATCCCGGTTACCGGTGGTCAGACTATGCTGAATTAGCTTCAGGCAGGAGGGTTTTATGGATAAATTTGTGGAGCGGCAGGAGGTTTTGAAGCTTCTGAATGCGCCGACACCGGAAGAGCGGCTGGCAAATCTGGCCATTCTGATCGGAGGCGAGAAGGAAAAGCCGGAGGTAAAGCCTCAGTTCGCTAACAATCACATACATACTATTTACTCATTTTCCCCGTACTCCCCGACAGCGGCTGTGTACTGTGCCCGGGACGAGGGCCTTCAGACAGCCGGAATCATGGACCATGACAGTATCGCCGGAGCCGTGGAGTTCCGGAAAGCGGGCAAGATCGCCGGGATTGGCACTACCTGTGGCATGGAGTGCCGCGTAGACTTGTCTGCCACGAAGATGGCAGGCCGGAAGCTGAATAACCCGGATCAGGCAGGCATCTGCTACATGGCCATTCACAGTATCCCGGCGACGGGCTTCAAGCGTCTGGACGAGGTCTTCGCTCCCTTACGGGAAAAGCGAAATGTGCGGAACCGCAAGATGGTGGCGAATATCAATGAGCTGATGAAGCCCTACGGTATCGAAGTGGATTTCGATCAGGACGTCGTTCCCATTTCCCAGTATCAGAACGGCGGTTCCATCACCGAGCGCCATGTGCTCTGCGCCTTAAGTCAGAAGATTCTGGACAAAGCACCCCGGGGAGGCTGTGCGGACTTTGTGGAGCAGGAGCTGGGCGTCGCATTAAATGACACTGCAAAAGCACGGCTGTCGGATCCGGAGAACCCACATCTGATTTACGACCTGCTGGGCGTGATGAAAGCAGAACTGGTGTCCAAGATCTATGTACCGGCTACCGATGAATGCATGCCTTTTGCAGATCTGGTAAAGCTGGCCGACGAGGTGGGCGCGATTCTCTGCTATCCCTACCTGGGCGACGTGACGAATTCTGTGACAGGCGACAAGAAGGCGGCCAAATTCGAGGATGATTTCCTGGATGAGCTGTTTGAAATGCTGAAGGAAGAGGGCGTACACGGCGTCACTTACATGCCGGCCCGCAATACGAAGGAGCAGATGACCAGACTGCAGAAGCTCTGCCGCAATTATGGCATGATGGAGATTTCCGGCGAGGACGTGAATTCCTCCCGCCAGAGTATGATTTGCAAGCAGCTGGAGGATCCGCAGTTCAAGCACCTGGTAGACGCCACCTGGAAGTTAATCGAGCGTGAGAAAGTAGATTAACCTTATAGATATCATAAAAGGAGAAGAACTATGAAAGCAAAAGCACTGAGACTTTACGGAAAAGAGGATTTACGTCTGGACGAATATGAGCTTCCGGAGATCAAGGACGACGAGATCCTGGCAAGAGTCGTATCCGACAGCATCTGCATGTCCTCCTACAAGGCAGCAATGCAGGGCGAGGATCACAAGCGTGTTCCGGAAAATATCAAAGAGCATCCGGTTATCATCGGCCATGAGTTCTGCGGTGACCTGGTAAAGGTAGGAGCAAAATGGGCACATGAGTTCAAGGAGGGTGAGAAATTCTCTATCCAGCCGGCTCTGAACTACAAGGGCAGCCTGGCAGCTCCGGGATACTCCTATGAGTACATCGGCGGCGACGCTACCTATATTATTATTCCGAATGAAGTTATGGAAATGGGCTGTCTGCTTCATTTTGACAGCGACAATTTCTTCGGCGGCTCCCTGACCGAGCCCCTGTCCTGCGTAGCAGGAACCTTCCATGCCATGTACCATGCCACCAGAGGAAAATACGAGCATGACATGGGTATCGTAGAGGGCGGCAAAATGGCAATTCTGGCAGGTGTAGGTCCCATGGGACTGGCTGCTATCGACTACATTACACATTGTGACAGATGTCCGTCTCTCTTAGTAGTTACCGACATCGACGACGCGAGACTGGCCCGTGCGGCTCAGGTGCTTCCGCCGGAAGAGGCTGCCAAGAAGGGTATCAAGCTGGTATATGCCAACACCGGTAAGGTAGAGGACGCCCATAAGTTTATGATGGACTTCACAGACGGCGAAGGCTTCAACGATGTGCTGGTATTCGCTCCGGTAGCTCCGGTAGTAGAGCTGGCTGACAGCATTCTGGCACAGGACGGCTGCCTGAACTTCTTCGCAGGTCCCTCCAATCCGGCTTTCTCCGCGCCGTTCAACTTCTACAACGTCCATTACGCAGGAACCCATGTAGTAGGAACCTCCGGCGGCAATACAGACGATATGAAGGAGTGTCTGTCCATGATTGGCCAGGGCAAGCTGGATCCGGCGATTCTGGTAACCCACATCGGCGGCCTGAACGTGGCAAGAGAGACCACTCTGAACCTGCCGAAGGTACCGGGCGGAAAGAAACTGATTTACACCCATATTTCCCTGCCCCTGACTGCTATCGCAGACTTTGAAGAGAAGGGCAAGGAAGATCCGATGTTCGCGGAGCTGGCGAAGATCGTGGCGAAGACCAACGGTCTGTGGAACGCGGAAGCAGAGAAATATCTGCTGGAGCACGCACCGGCCATCTAAAAACAGAGGAACAGAGACAGAGCGCATTTCCTGCGGGGATGCGCTCTTTTTACTCTATCGAAAACACTATGTTACGTCGAAGTACGAAAGCTATGATTCCTATAAAGCAAAAAGCCCCTCCGGGGGATCGCACTCGGCGCAGTGGCACATTCTTTCCTATGCTGAAAGCGGGCGTTGTTGGTATGATTTTTCAATAAAAACATGTAAATGATACCTTATTGAGAATTAGTATCAACGAATCCTCTTGCGCTATCCCTATAAGTATGATAGGATAAATACATGAGTTAGGAAGAACTAACTGACAAAACTATTTAAAACGGACAGACAGAAGCCATTTTGAGTACATAACAAAACCAACATATGGGAATCCTGAAAAATGGATTCTTTTTAAAAGGCGAGCGGTTAGCGAGAACTAACCAATGCGCGTCAGGACATTTTTACAACAGGAAAGAGAGGGCATGCGTATGAGTATAGTGATAATCGGGGGACACGACCGGATGGTGCGCCAGTACCATGACATCTGCAAGGCGCATAAATGTAAGGCAAAGGTATTCACCCAGATGACAGGCGACCTGAAAAAGCAGGTGGGCAGACCGGATCTGTTCGTACTGTTTACGAACACCGTATCCCACAAGATGGTCAAATGTGCCCTGGAGGAAGCCAAGAAGAACAACATCGAAGTCGTTCGCTGCCATACCAGCAGCCAGGCGGCGCTGGAAGAGATTCTCGGGAGCTACTGCTAATGGCAGGGGCGGAATGTGAGCTGGAAAGGCTTCTGGCCAATCATTGCGCGCCGGTGTTCTGTCATCGTAAGACAGCCAATCTGGTAGCGACGAGACGGGAACTGATGGATGCGCTACCGGAGGTGCTTGCGGACAGCAAAATTTCCTGGGTACAGCTTTGCAGCTGCAGAAAATACTGCCATATCCTCTTTTACGACAGAGAGCGTCTGGAACGGTATCTGCAAAGAGAAGGGCATCAGAGCTTTCTGAAGGAACACGGCTATGCCGGCCGGACAATGGAGGAGCAGCTGAGTCTGCTGGCGGAACGCTACGAAAGCTATCAGAAGCATGGAAATCCATTTCCCCATGAGATCGGTCTGTTCCTGGAATATCCGCTGGCCGATATCGAAGGCTTCATCGAGCATCAGGGCAAGGACGCTCTGGAAAGCGGATACTGGAAGGTTTACGGCGACGTGGAACAGGCCCGGGCGGCCTTCCGTCTCTACGACGAGCTGAAAATGGCGCTGACCACCATGCTGGCGGCAGGCTTTAGCTTTCGCGAATGCTGCGCGGCACAGACAGTAGCATAAAAAGGAATAAAGGGCTGTAAAACAGCTTTTTATAAATGTTTATAAATAAATAAGAAAAGAAAAATCAGGAGGAGCATCATGAAAGTAGTATATTGGAGCAGCACAGGAAACACAGAGAGAATGGCAGAAATGCTGGCTGAAGAAATCAAGAATGCCGGGGGAAGCGCGGAAGTAAGCGAAGTATCCGGCGTATCTCCGACAGACCTGGAAGGCGAAACCGTCTTTGCGCTGGGCGCATCCGCCATGGGCGACGAGGAGCTGGACGAGGGCGAGATGGAGCCGTTCGTAGAAGAGCTGGAGAAATCCGTATCCGGTAAAAAGATAGCGTTGTTCGGTTCCTATGACTGGGGCGACGGCGAGTGGATGCGCAAATGGGAAGAGCGCATGAAAGAAGCCGGAGCAGAAGTAGTCGGTACCGTAATCGCCAACAACGAGCCGGGCGACGACGACCAGGCGAACCTTGCAGAGCTTGCGAAAAAGCTGGTATAGATAAGGAGACAAAAGGAGGGCCCGAAAGGGCCCTTTTGCCATCCTAAAGAGTTAGTTAAAACAAACAATTAGTATTGACAAACTGATCTGAGTGTGCTTTAATAGGAACTGGAAAAAGAAATTGAGAGTTATTCTCAATAAACCTTATTCAAAAATTTCTTGAAACCACATAGGATAGGAGATAAAATGTCAGGAGAGGAATGGAAGAATATGAGTCAGGAGATGATTCTTGGACGCCTGCGGGAGCGCGGATTTCGTATCACCAAACAGAGGAAGCTGATTATCAGCACCATCCTGGAGAATGACTGTTCCTGCTGCAAAGAAATCTATTATCAGGTAAGAGAAAAAGATCAGACCGTCGGCATTGCCACGGTATACCGTATGATCAAGACCCTGGAAGAAGCCGGAGTCATTGATCGGAGAAATATGTATCGAATCGGAAGCTTGAAAGAAGGTGCATGAGCATGTTAGCAGACATTATCGTAGTAGCAATCGTGGCCATCATCGCAGTATGCTGTATCAGAACTCTGATCCACAACAAGAAGACCTGCGGAACTACTTGCAGCATGGGCTGCGCAGGCTGCAGCTGCGGTGGAAGCTGTGGATGCGGCGCTCCGGCGAAGCGCAAGAAATAACACAATTATCAAAGTCAGAAAGCGCGGTGAAAAAATTTTTTCGCAGCGCTTTCGTCTGTCTTATAACAAAACCTTGTAGAAAAGAATCGAAAAAAGTGATATACTCAAATCAAATGACAAAAAGGGGGAGTTATCCATGTATGGTTACGAAAATGCAGCATTCGGTCTCAAAAAAATGTTCACAGCTCAGGTGGGTTCTATTATCTGCGTGGTACTTATGATGATTCCGTTCATCGGAGTAATCGGACTGATCGGAGTATTTGTATTTACAATTATGTCCCTGATCGGACTGAACAGCGCAGGAAAAGACATTGAAGGCTGCAAAACAGCCTTTACACTTACCATTGTACAGATGGTCGTAAGTGTAATCGGTAATCTGGCTGGCACGGGAGTTTTTGCTACGGTTTTTTCTGTTGTAAATGATATTCTGGCGCTTCTGGTTGTCCGGGCGGTCTGCCTGTCGGTGGCAGAGGTGATGGATCAGCTGAACCAGCGGGTTGTGGCAGATAAGGGACGGTCTGTATGGAAGATTAATCTGGGATGCTATGTGGCGGATATCGTTCTGACGATTCTTGCAGTGATTCCTGTTTTGGGAACAGTGCTGGCGGTCGCAGGCAGTGTCGTTACCGTGATCCTGAGTCTGGTGGCAGGTATCATGTACATCATGTTCCTGTCAAAAAGCTATCAGGCTCTGGAGAATTAAGTTCTTGACAAAATCCCTTCCGGCAAGTGATATGTACCCTCTTTACTGGACAACCAGTAAGGAGGGTATTTTTATCCACCCGAATAAAACGCCCTCTCCGAGAATAAATATAAAATGAAAATATACCCTGGGATGTCCCCTGATTATGAAAAAATTTCTGGCCGCTTTGCTTTCTATACTCCTGTTCCTGCATCTCATTGTCATTGTGCTGCCTGTAGAGGCCGGGGCCGCGTCAGGCGACGACTCCCTTGCCCTCTACGCCCAGTCGGCCGTCCTGATGGATGCCGATACCGGGCGTATTTTGTATGCCAAAAACGCGGAGGAACAGCGTCCCATGGCCAGCACCACCAAAATCATGACCCTGATTTTGGCGTTGGAGAATGCGAATCCGGACGATATTGTTATGATCTCGGATTATGCCGCATCTATGCCGGACGTGCAGCTTCATCTGCGGGCGGGGGAGCATTATCGCTTGGGAGATCTTCTCTATTCCATGATGCTGGAGTCGCATAATGACAGCGCGGTGGCGATTGCGGAGCATGTGGGTGAAACCGTTCCGGGCTTCGCGGCCCTCATGAATGCCAAGACCCGGGATATTGGGTGTTACGCCACGTACTTTATTACGCCCAATGGGCTGGATGCGGAGGATGACACAGGCGTTCATTCGACCACGGCTGCGGATCTGGCCCGGATTTTGCGTTATTGCATTATGCAGTCTCCGAAAAAGGAAGAGTTCTTAAAAATTACCCGGACAAACGCGTACAGCTTCAGCGATCTGGAGGGCATAAGAACCTTTACCGTGGGCAATAAAAATGCGTTTCTGCATATGATGGAAGGCGCTCTGACCGGCAAGACCGGCTTTACGGGGAATGCGGGGTACTGCTATGTGGGGGCTCTGCGGCAGGAGGAACGGACTTTTATCGTGGCGCTTCTGGCCTGCGGCTGGCCCAACAACCGCAGCTACAAATGGAGCGATACCCGGAAGCTCATGAATTACGGGCTGGAGCACTTTACCTACCGGAATGTGTGGCAGGAGCCGAAGCTTCCGAAGCTTCCGGTGAAAAACGGGATTCCGGACAGTGGAAATCTGGAGGAAGAGGCCCGGATCCGACTTCGTCTTTCGTCGGAGGAACCTGATCTGAAGCTTCTGCTCTCAGAAGACGAGCAGGTGCAGGTGGAAACCCATATTTCCCAGGAGGTAACCGCTCCGGTGGAGCCGGGGACGCTTCTGGGCAGTGTCCGCTATCTGCTGGACGGCCAGGTGGTGAAGGTCTATACGGTGGAGGCTGCGGAAGACGTGGAGGCGGTGACCCTGGGCTGGTGCCTGGAGGGACTGTGGCGAAAATATATTCTGTAATGGAATCCGTAAGCATGAAGCTTGGTATCCTCTGCTTTATGTATGGGGGCGCATCCGTTGGAGCAACAGATTCCGGAGAGGAATGGAATCGCAGAACGATGTAATTATTCCAAAAAGGAATGCGTGTGCGTAGAAAAATGGGATAGTTAAAAAGACAGAAAGAACCCCCGCCGGGGCTTGCGGAGAGCCGGAAGATTTGTTAAGCTTGAGCTATCCCAATTATAAACATTCTATTCGAGAAAAACACAAAGAGAATCGTGTTTGAAAAGCACGGTTCTTTTTGGCTCTATAGGAAACACCGTGTTACGTTAAAGCGTGAAAGCTATGATTCCTATAGAGCAAAAAGCCCCTCCGGGGGATTGCACTGCGGCGGAATGGAATGATGTCGCTAAAGCGACCCGCCGCAGGCGGAGAATCCTGCAGAGCAGGATTCTATTTTACTGAACTGATAGGGGACAGAACAGATAGAACAGGAAAGGAAATCAACCCATGGAAATCCGACAGCTCCGCTGCTTCGTAACCTGCGTGGAGGCAGGTTCCTTTACAGCAGCGGCAGAACTTTTATACACCACCCAGTCCTCGGTTAGCAAGACCATTCATGCCATGGAGCATGAGCTTCAGACTGAGCTTTTTGAACGGACAGGAAGGGGAATCCGGCTGACAGCCCGGGGACAGGAGCTTTATAACTATGCGGTCAACGTGCTGGATACTATGGAGCAGATCGAGCAGCTGGCCGGGAAAAGTCCGGTACGCAGTCTGAAGGTATCGGTGAATCCGTCCTCCTGGATGGAAGCGGCGTTTACGGAGTTTTATGAGCGCACGTACCAGAAGGGCGACTATTATGAATACTTTGAGGGAAATGTCCGGGACGTCATCGAGCGGGTACAGAAAGGACAGGACGATCTGGGCTTCATTTATCTGTTGAAAGAACAGAGCGCCTCCGCCCAGTTCCTGATGCGGAAGTACCAGCTACAGTTTGAACCTCTAAAAAAAATTCAATTGATGCTTTACGGAGGAAAAAAGATAGGACAATTTCCGCCAGCGGACGGAGAACTCCGCCTGGTTCAGGGAAGCCAGACAGAGGTGCGGCCGGAGGATGTGCTACGCCTGGGAGCCATAGAGGGCATTTCCCTGGAATCGCCGCAGACGTCTGTGACCACGAACAGCGGATCGCTGCTCCGCCATCTTCTGGAGCATTCTGATCTCTGGAATCTGAGCAGTGAAAGCCTGGATGGAACCTACAGTGGTACCGAGGGAATCCTGCTGGAGGGAAAAGAGAATGAGGTAGTGTTTGGCTGTGTCAGCAGAAATGAGGAACAGCTGGGCGAACTGGAGAAAGAATTTATCGCATATGTAAAGAGAAAACTGGAAAATTCCAAAAAGGAATGAAAATACAGGAAAAACAGGAATACGTAACAACCCCGCCTGGGGCTTGTGAAAAACCCATTCCTGCCTTACAATTTTATCAGAGAATAAAAATGTCCGAAATCCGATGTTTAGATTTTCGGGCATTTTTGTTGTGGAAAGGATTGCAATACATGAAAAAATATGTCTTAAAAAGACTTCTTCAGTTAATTCCGATTCTGCTGGCGATCACATTTCTTTCCTACGGCATGATGAGAGTTGCCGGAAGTGATGTGGTAGAGCAGAAAATGGAAAATACCGGAAGCAATATTTCGCAGGAAGTCGTGGATGCAGCCCGAGAGGAGCTTGGACTGGACAAGCCCTTTCTGACGCAGTATGTGGTTTGGCTGGGAGGACTTCTCCATGGGGATATGGGAACCAGTTATGTGTCTGGTAAACCAGTGTTCTCCACATTTATATCCAAGCTTCCGGCAACATTGCTTTTGACGGTCACATCGATTCTGCTGACGATTTTGATTTCTGTTCCGTTAGGTATTTTATCGGCGGTTCATCAAAATCGATGTTCAGATTATCTGATCCGGACATTCAGCTTTATTGGCAATAGTTTACCGAATTTTTTTGTATCGCTGTTATTGATGTATCTGTTTGCCATCCGTCTGGGCTGGTTTCCGGTAATTGCAACCGGGGTCAGTCTGAAAAGTGTGGCTATGCCGGCAATTACACTGGCCATTGCCATGAGCGCGAAATATCTTCGCCAGGTAAGGGCAACGGTGTTGGATGAACTGAGTAAAGATTATGTGGTCGGAGCAAAAGCAAGAGGCGTCAAATTCTCCAGAATCCTGTGGGGCAGTGTTATGAAAGCTTCTCTGGTAACAATCATTACCTTGCTGATGTTATCAGTAGGAAGTCTTCTGGGAGGAACTGCAATTGTAGAATCTATCTTCATGTGGGATGGGGTCGGAAAGATGGCAGTGGATGCTATCAGCATGCGTGACTACCCGATTATTCAGGCTTATGTGATGTGGATGGCGATTATTTATGTGGCGGTCAATCTGCTGACAGATATTTCCTATCGCTTTCTGGATCCGAGGATCCGTCTGGGAGGTGATCGGGAATGAGTCAGGAGCGTCAGGTGACTGTCCGGGTTCAGAAAGTGAAGAGAAACCGGATCCGGATGAAATTATTTTTGTTTGCAGCACTGGCAGCGACATTGCTGCTGATTACGATTTTTGCAAAGTATATCTGTCCTTATGATCCTTACGCACAGGATCTGTCCCAGGCCATGCAGCCGCCCAGCGCGACTCATCTGATGGGAACGGATACCTATGGTCGGGATATGCTGTCCCGCGTACTGATTGGAGCGCAGACCAGTATTTCTTCTACGTTTGCTTTGGTCGCAATCATTACGGTGTTTGGAACGATAGTTGGAATTTTCTGTGGTTATTATGGCGGAGTTGTTGATTCCGTGATGATGCGGATCTCGGACATCTGCCTGGCATTTCCGGGTCTGGTGTTTGCTATGGCAGTTGCAGCCATTTTAAATGGTGGTGTGCAGAATGCGGTCATTGCACTGGCACTGATCAGCTGGCCGAAGTATTCCAGAATTGCCAGAAGCCAGACCTTGTCCATGAAGAGTCTGCCGTACATGCAGGCCGCGCAGCTGGCAGGTGATTCGGCGCTTCAGATGATTCTCCGGCATGTGCTTCCCAATATTGTCGGACCGATTCTGGTTACCTCTATGTTAGATATCGGTACAATGATGATGGAGATTGCAGGACTGTCGTTTTTGGGTCTGGGAGCCCAGCCTCCGGTGGCGGAGTGGGGAAGCATGATGAGCAGTGGCCGGAGCATGCTGCAGACCTATCCCTGGATTGTATTATCTCCGGGACTGGCCATCTTTGTATCTGTGGTGATATTTAACCTTCTGGGAGATACGATCCGTGATTATATGGATCCGAAGAACTCTCATTCAAGGTAGATATAAAAAAGTAAAAGAAACGGGGAGTAAATATATGAAAAAAAGAACAGAAAAAATTCTTGCATTACTTCTGGCGCTGACCATGATGGCAGGTGTCATGGCAGGCTGTGGTTCAGAAAAGACAGATGGATCTGCAGACAGTACAAGTACACAGGCTGCAACCGATGCAGGTACCACTGGTAAAAAGACATTTGTATTTGGCGATACTACATTTAATGCAGAAAACGAGGAATCTACGATTGACCCGCACAGTGCATACTGCGGATGGGCATGTATGCGCTATGGAGTCGGAGAGACTCTGATGAAGATCAATGATTCCATGAAACTGGAACCGTGGATCGCAGAAGGCTATGAGCTGGTAGATAATCTTACTTGGAAAATCACCTTAAAAGATGGGGTGTGCTTTTCCAATGGAAAACCTTGTGATGCGGAAGCGGTAAAGAAATGTCTGGAGAATCTGATCGCTGTGCATGAGCGCGCGGCAGGAGATCTGAAGATTGCGTCTATGGAGGCAGACGGTCTGGTTCTGACGATCCATACGGCCGAAGAGTGCCCGAGTCTGATGAACTATCTGTCTGAGCCCTATGGATGTATCATTGATGTGGATGAGGGTGTGACGGATGACGGAATCGTGGTTGGTACCGGTCCGTATGTGGCAACCGAACTGGTGACAGATGATCATCTGAAGCTTGTGAAAAACGAAAATTACTGGGATGGAAATGTGAACATAGATGAGATCACGGTCCGTACCATTTCAGATGGAGATACTCTGGCACTGGCACTGCAGTCCGGCGAGATCAATGCGGCATATGGTATGGCATATGCAAGCTATCCGATTTTTGAAAATGACAAGTTCCAGTTTACCAGTGTGCAGACCAGCCGTTCCTTTTACGTACAGATGAATTATGCATCTCCGGTTGTGGCAGATGACGCAGTCCGTGAAGCCATTGCCATGGGTATTGATAAGGAATCCTTTGTTAAGGTGCTTCTGAATGGATATGGATATGTGGCAACGGGTGCCTTCCCTGATACGGTAGCGTTCGGAGGCTCCACACTGAATGCGAAGACTTATGATCCGGAAGCAGCGAAAGCGGTTTTGGAAGAAGCCGGATGGACCGACAGCGATGGTGATGGAATCCGTGAAAAAGACGGACAGAAGCTGACCATCCGGTGGCTTACCTATCCGAGCCGTCAGGAACTGCCGCTGCTGGCAGAGGCTGCACAGAGCACTCTGAAAGAGATCGGAATAGAGGTACAGATCAACGCAACTGCAGACCACAATACGATCTGTAAAGATCCGGCAGCATGGGATGTATATGTAGGCGCCAATGTAAACTGTGGTCTGGGAGATCCGACTAACTTCTTCTCTACACATTGTCTGGATGCGTCCACCAAGAACCGTGGACAGTATCACAGCGATGAGTTGGAAGAGCTGGCAGTGAAACTGAACAGCACGTTCGATGTGACAGAGAGAAACCAGATTGCCATTGAGATGCAGCAGCAGCTTCTGGATGATGATGCGTTTGTATTCTGCTCTTTCTTAAAGATGAGTGTGATCAGTCAGGCAAATGTGACAGGCCTTACCGCACATGCATGCGATTACTATGAGCTGACGGCTGATCTTGATATCAACTAAGGATATAATTTTGACAGTGATTCAGGGGTTATGGAATGGACGATACATTATTGAAATATGATTCCGTGGAGATCTCTTTTGACGGAAATCCTGTGGTTCATGATATTTCCTTCTCTCTTTGTCCGGGAGAGATCCTTGGACTGGTAGGAGAATCCGGAAGCGGGAAAAGCACATTGATCAAGGCTGCCATGGGACTGCTTGGCGAAAATGGCCTGGTGACCAGAGGAGATATTACATTTAAGGGAGAAAATCTGGTGGATATGCCGGAACGGGAGCTTCGACTCATACGTGGCGCCGGAATCGGCATGATCTTTCAGGATGCAGGCGCTTCGCTTTGCCCGATCCGGACCATTGGAAGTCAGATTTGCGAGAGTATGGAAGCACATGGAAAAATCACGGAGGCGGATGCAAAGGCACGTGCCCTTGAGCTTTTATCAAAACTGAATTTTAAGGAACCGGAGCGGATCTGGGACAGCTATCCTTTTGAAATGTCCGGAGGCATGAATCAGCGCGCAGGTATCGCCATTTCCATGCTGATGAATCCGCCGGTATTGTTTGCGGACGAGCCTACCAGTGCGCTGGATGTGACGGTTCAGAGGCAGGTGGTTCAGGAGATGCTTCGTGTCCGGGAATTGTTTGGAACGGCGATCATCATCGTGACGCATGATATTGGTGTGGTGTCGGCTATGGCAGATACCGTACTGGTCCTTCAGAATGGAAACAGGATGGAATATGGTCCGGCAAAATCGGTGTTGGAACATCCGCGCAACGAATATACAAAAGAGCTTCTGTCTGCAGTACCGAAGCTTAGAAGGAGTGGCAGTTGAGTATGGAAAACATTTTACAGGTGAAAGATCTGAAAAAAGTATTCCATCAACATGGAAAACGGGATGTGACTGCGGTAGAAAACATGAGCTTTTCTCTGCGGGCAGGGGAAATCCTTGGAATTGTCGGAGAATCCGGAAGCGGAAAGAGTACAGTTGCAAAATTGATTACAAGATTGGAAGCTGTGACAGAGGGACAGATTATTCTGGATGGGCAGGACATCACACATCGAAAAGGCAGGGCACTTAAAAGTATTTATGATAAAATTCAGATGGTCTTCCAGAATCCGGTTGGTTCCTTTGATCCGAGAAAGACATTAGGCTATGGAATCGGAGAAAGCCTGAAAAACAGAGGTGTTCCCAAAGAGGAGATCCGAAAAAAAACAGCGAACCTGTTGGAACAGTGTGGCCTGGAGGCTTCTTACATGGACAGATATCCCCATCAGGTCAGCGGAGGTCAGTGCCAGAGGGCTGCCATTGCCAGAGCATTGGCGGTAGAACCTCAGATTATTATTTGTGATGAAGCTACCAGCGCGCTGGATGTGACAGTTCAGAAGAAAGTGCTCGATCTGCTTATGAATTTACAGGAGAATAAGAAGCTGTCCTATGTTTTTATCTGTCATAACCTTGCACTGGTGCAGCAGTTTTGTGACCGTGTCATCGTTATGAAAGATGGGCGGATCGTAGAAGAAGGGATCCCGGATGAAGTGATTCAGAATCCAAAGGACGCATATACGAAAATGCTGGTAGATTCCGTATTATAAATTAAATCAGATTTAGAACAAATTTTTATCCCCCCGGGAGGCTTGTGGCCTCCGGGGGGCTTTGTTATAATTTTTACCAATAAGAACATGCGGCTGAGACGGAGAAGCACGCTGCATGAGATACGGGAGAGAGACAACATGGGACAGATGCTTGGCAGAATTGAAGAGTACTGGACAAACCGGGCGGAAGGGTACTCACAGGTAAATCAGGAGGAGCTGGCGACAGAGCAGAAGAACCGGTGGCTTAAGGCACTGGAAATGGAGTTCCCGCACCGGGAACCGAAGGATATCAGAGTGCTGGATATCGGCACCGGCCCGGGCTTTTTCGCCATCATTCTGGCGAAGGCGGGCTACCAGGTGACAGCCGTGGATTACACGGAGGAGATGCTCTGTAAAGCGAAGGAAAATGCAGGCCGTTATGCGGACAGGATCCGTTGGATGCGCATGGACGCCCAGAAGCTGGAACTGCCGGACAATCAGTTCGACGTGGCGGTATCCCGAAATCTGACCTGGAATCTGGAGAATCCGGACGAGGCATACAAGGAATGGAAGCGGGTACTGAAGCCCGGCGGACAGCTTCTGAATTTCGACGCCAACTGGTACGGCCATCTCTTTGACGCCGAGAAGCGCCGGGAATATGAGGAAGACCGGAAGCATGTGGAGGAGCAGGCCATGGAAGACCATTATATCGGTACGGATATTGATGAAATGGAAGAAATTGCCAGAAATGTTCCCTTAAGTCCGGTGATTCGTCCTGCCTGGGATATGAAGGTATTGAAGAATCTGGGCTTTCAGAGCGTCCGTACAGATGAGCAGGTATGGCAGAGAGTCTGGAGCGACACAGAGAAAGTAAATTACGCATCGACACCGATGTTTATGATTAAGGCGGTAAAATAGAGATGGAAGAGATAAAGAAAGAGATATCTTCCTACTGGACCAGGCGAAGTGAAGACTTCGCCCGTCTTCGTGAGGAGGAGTTAAACAGTGAAATGGCTGAGCTTTGGCTTCGGGAACTGAAGAAGGGGCTGCCGGAGGGAGAAACTTTACGGATTCTGGATGTGGGAACCGGCTGCGGTTTTTTCTCTGTGCTGCTGGCGAAGCTGGGCCATCAGGTAACCGGTATTGATCTGACACCGGCTATGATAGAGAAGGCGAAAATGATTGCAGACGAGCGGGACGTGCAGGCAGATTTCGAAGTGATGGATGCGGAGCATCCGGATTTTCCCGATGGCACGTTCGACGTGATTGTTTCCCGGAATCTGACCTGGACCCTGCCCCACCCGGCGGAGGCATACGGCGAGTGGCTGCGGGTACTGAAAGACGGTGGTGTGATTCTGAATTTTGACGCGGATTACGGGAAAGAGGATCTGCTGGGGGAGCTTGAGAGGCTTCCGGAGGAGCATGCCCACAATCATATGAGCTGCGGTCAGTTAGAGGAATGTGATAAGATTAAAAAGCAGCTTATGATAAATGGTATGAGCCGTCCATCCTGGGATGTGGAGATATTAAAGCATCTCGGATGCGCGGAGGTGACGGTGGATCCAGATGTCTATCAGCGTATTTACCGGGAAGAAAACAGCCCGTTTTATAATCCGATGCCGGTATTTGGCCTGCGTGTCATAAAATAGTTATGATATCCCGATTTTCCTATCTGAAAATCGGGATATTTGCTTGCAAAGACGGAAAAAGTCCGTTATGATATAAAAAACGCTTGACAAATAAAAGCAGAGCCTATATAATCCTACTTAACCAATAGGAAATACAGGTAATGTAAAAAACAAGGAGGAGTATATTATGAGAAAGCTGACAAAGAAACTTGCGGCATTGGCACTCGGCGTAGTAACAGCTGCGTCTCTGACTGCATGCGGCGGCAGCAGCAAGGGAGTTACCGTCGCAGTACCGAACGATACCACCAATGAGGCGAGAGCCCTTCTTCTGCTGGAGGAGAACGGCTACATCAAGCTGAAGGACGGCGCAGGCATCACCGCTACCGTAGCAGATATCGCGGAGAATCCCTATGATATCACCTTCAAAGAGGTAGAGGCAGCCCAGGTACCGAACGTACTGAAGGACGTGGATTACGCCATCATCAATTCCAACTACGCCATCGACGCAGGTCTGAACCCCACCGCCGACGCGCTGACCATGGAGGGTTCCTCTTCCGCTTACAGCAATATCCTGGCAGTCAAGGAGGGCAATGAGAACACAGATAAGATCAAAGCTCTGAAGGCAGCTCTGGAGAGCCAGGCGGTAGCAGATTACATCACAGAGCAGTATGACGGAGCAGTGATCAGTACTGTGGACAATCCCACAGATGGTTATGACGCAAGTGTAGATTACGACGCGCTGGCAGGAACCACCATTACCGTAGCGGCATCCCCGGCACCCCACGCAGACATCCTGAAGGTGGCAAAGGACATTCTGGCTGAGAAGGACATTACCTTGGACATCATGGAGTTCACTGACTATGTACAGCCGAACAATGTGGTAGACAGCGGCGAGGTAGACGCAAACTACTTCCAGCATAAGCCGTACCTGGATGACTTCAACGAGCAGAACGGAACTCATATCGTATCGGTAGCGGCTATCCACGTAGAGCCCATGGGACTGTACGGCGGCAAGCAGACAAGTCTGGACGCGATTACAAAATAATGTTATAATAGAAAAAGTGACAGCCGACGGTCTGTGGCAACAGGCTGTCGGCTTCTCGGATCTACGAGAAAAATCCAGACGGAGGGGTTTTATGATTGAAATTAAAGATTTGACCAAAGAATTCCAGACCGCCGACGGAACCGTGGAAGCGCTCCGGAATGTGAATCTGAACATTCAGGACGGCGACATCTACGGTATCATCGGTATGAGCGGCGCGGGAAAAAGTACCCTGGTGCGCTGCATCAATATGCTGGAGCGGCCTACCAAAGGCCAGGTGCTCATCGACGGCCAGGACATCGCGAAGCTGTCAGATAAAGAGCTTCGGGCGGTGCGCCGGGACGTGACTATGATTTTCCAGGGCTTCAACCTGCTGATGCAGAGAACCTGCCTGAAAAATATCTGCTTCCCTCTGGAACTCATCGGCATGGACAAGGAGAAAGCGAAAAAACGTGCCCTGGAGCTTCTGAACGTGGTCGGCCTTCCCGATAAGGCCAATGCCTATCCGGCCCAGCTTTCCGGCGGACAGCAGCAGCGTATTGCCATCGCGAGAGCCCTGGCTACCGATCCGAAGGTACTGCTCTGCGACGAGGCCACCAGCGCCCTGGATCCGAAGACCACCCATGCGATTCTGGAGCTGATTCGGGACATCAATGAGCGTCTTGGCATTACGGTCATCATCATTACCCATCAGATGAGCGTGGTGGAAGAGATCTGCAGCCGGGTGGCTATTCTGGATTCCGGCTCCGTGGTGGAAGAGGGCGTGGTAAGCGAGGTGTTTTCCAGTCCCAAGTCCAAAGCGGCCAAGCGTCTGGTCTTCCCGGACGGCGCCGACGAGATTCTGGAGGAGGTTCCGGGCGAGCGCCGGATCCGTGTCGTATTCAGCGGCGCGGTAGCATCGAGAGAACCCCTGATTGCGAAAATGGCTATCGACGAGCAGATTACAGCCAGTATTCTGGGCGCGTCCACCAAGAGTATCGGCGACAAGGCCTATGGCAATATGCTGCTTGGACTGCCGGATGATGACGATGTAGTAAAACGTGCGATTTCCTACTTAAGCAGCATTCCGGATGTACTGGTAGAGGAGGTGACAGGCGATGTTCGATAAATTATTTTCCCCGGAGACCATAGAGGAGACCCTGCGGATTCTACAGACAGAGATTCCGCTGGCCTGTTGGGAGACCGTCTATGTGACGGTTCTGGCGACAGCTTTTGCGGTGATTCTTGGCCTGCCTCTCGGCGTGCTTCTGGTGGTGGGCGAGAAGGACGGCGTGCGTCCCCTGCCGAAGGGCGTCATGCATGTGCTGAATGTAATCATTAACCTGCTTCGTTCCGTGCCATTCCTGATTCTGATGATTATGGTATTTCCGCTGACGAGACTCATTGTGGGAACTGCAGTCGGAACCGTGGCGTCCATTGTGCCGCTGGTTATCGCGGCCTTTCCCTTTGTGGCCCGGCTAGTGGAGGGAAGCCTCAGAGAGGTAAATCCGAATATCATCGAGATGGCCCAGAGCATGGGCGCTTCCCCGTTTCAGATTATCGTAAAGGTGCTGATTCCAGAGAGCGTGCCTTCCCTGATTTCCAATTTCACCATTGCGATTACCACGATTCTCGGCTACTCAGCCATGAGCGGTATCATCGGCGGAGGCGGACTGGGAAAAATTGCCATCAACTACGGCTATTACCGTTATAAATATCTGGTTATGCTGATTGCTGTGGTACTTCTGATCGTGCTGGTGCAGATTTTCCAGAGCGTAGGAACGCATCTTTCTGTAAAATCAGATAAGCGGTTGAAGGGAAAATAGAAAATCATAAAACTCGAAAGGGCAGTTATCGGTTGACGGTAACAGCCCTTTAGTGCTATGATTAAGAGTGGCGGGCGGGAACGCCTAATCTATGCGAAAAAAGGAAGTGAGGAGTCCGTGGACGGGCGAAGTCGAAGTTGTGGCTTAAGACAGAATAGAATAGAGACAGACACGGATTTTTCTTACAGATAAATAAACTGTCGTTACCCGGCGGCAGGAGATACAGATGCTGTGCCTGTCGACGTGGGAGGACAAGAGTGCATGGCAATCGGAAGTTATGACCGGGAGGAGTTAAACGAGCTCCTGGAAGGACGTCAGTTCCGGAAGCTGCGTGAGACGATGTCGGAGATGAACGAGGTCGATATCGCGGAGTTTATCGAAGAGCTGGAGGCGGAAAAGAAGGTTCTTGTATACCGGATGTTGCCCAAAGAACTGGCGGCAGACGTATTTTCATTCCTGGAGGTAGACGACCAGGAGCATATTATCAACAGTATTACTGACTATGAGCTGGGGAAGATCGTCGAGGATCTGTATGTGGACGACGCGGTGGATATGCTGGAGGAATTACCGGCCATCGTAGTTAAGCGTGTATTACAGAACGCAACTCCGGAAACACGGAATCTGATCAATCAGTTCTTACAATATCCGGAGAACAGCGCCGGAAGCATTATGACAGCGGAGTATATCGGCCTGAAGCGGAACATGACCGTAGAACAGGCCTTTGCGTACATCCGGGAAAATGGTGTCGATAAGGAAACCATTTACACCTGCTTTGTGACGGACAGCAAGCGTTGTCTGCAGGGTGTAGTGACGGTGAAGGATCTGCTCATGAACCCTTATGACACAATCATAAAGGACATCATGGATGAAAATATCATCTATGCGGTGACCACAGAGGATCGGGAGGACGTGGTAGAGACGTTTAATAAGTATGACTTACTGTGTCTGCCCGTAGTCGATCACGAGGATCGCCTGGTGGGCATCGTTACCGTTGACGACGCGGTGGAGGTCATGGAACAGGAGGCCACCGAGGACTTTGAAAAAATGGCGGCTATGTTCCCGTCAGAGAAGCCCTATCTTCGGACCGGCGTTTTTGAGCTTGCGAAAAACCGTATTCCCTGGCTTCTGATCCTGATGTTTACGTCAATTTTAAGCGGCGCGATCCTGATGGATTATAAGGAAGCCATTCAGGTGCTTCCTTTGCTTCTCAGCTTTGTCCCCATGCTGATGGACACCAGCGGTAACTGCGGCAACCAGAGCAGCACCATGGTTATCCGTGGTATGGCGGTGGGCGATATCGAACTGAAGGACGTCTTGCGGGTGGTCTGGAAGGAGTTCCGGGTGGGACTTCTGTGCGGCGCGGTATTGGCGGCGGCGAACTTCGTCCGGTTGATTTTACAGTATCCGGACCGGCTGGCCCTGAATCTGGTCATCGTCCTTTCCCTGATGCTGGCCATTGTGCTGGCGAAGATCATCGGCTGTGTACTGCCGATGCTGGCCGAGAAGATGAAGCTGGATCCGGCGATCATGGCTGCGCCTCTCATCACCACCATCGTGGACGCCAGCAGCCTTCTGATTTATTTTAAAATAGCGAGTATGATGTTACATTTATCATAAAAAAATTTTAAGAGGAGAACACAAGATGTTAGGAGATAAAAAAGTATTATACAGCGGCATGCAGTCCACCGGAAATCTGACCCTGGGCAACTATCTGGGAGCCCTGAAGAACTGGATTACCTTAAGCGACGAGTACGAGTGCTTTTACAGCGTGGCGAACATGCACTCCATCACAGTCCGCCAGAATCCGACGGAGCTTCGGAAGCACGCGAGAGAGCTTCTGACCCTGTTCATCGCGGCGGGTATCGATCCGGAGAAGAACTGCATCTATTATCAGTCCCATGTACCGGCCCATGCAGAGCTGGCATGGATTCTGAACTGCTACACCTACATGGGTGAGCTGAGCCGTATGACCCAGTTCAAGGACAAGTCTGCCAAGCATGCGGACAATATCAACGCAGGTCTCTTTACCTATCCGGTACTGATGGCGGCAGATATCCTGCTTTATCAGGCAGATGTGGTTCCGGTGGGCATCGACCAGATGCAGCATCTGGAGATTACCCGGGATATTGCCCAGCGTTTTAACAGCATTTACGGTGACGTATTTACCATACCGGAGGCTTATGTCGGAAAAGTAGGCGCGAAGATTATGAGCCTGCAGGAGCCGTCCAGAAAGATGTCCAAGTCCGACGAGAACCCCAATGGCAGCATCTATCTGATGGACGATCCGGATACCATTATGCGAAAGTTCAAACGCGCCGTGACTGACTCCGAGGGTCAGATCCGCTACCGCGACGAGCAACCGGGTATCAAGAACCTGATCAGCATTTACTGCGCATGCACCGGCAAGACGCCGGAAGAGGTGGAACGGGAGTTCGACGGCAGGGGCTATGGCGAGTTTAAGCCGGCAGTCGGCGAGGCAGTTATCTCCGTTCTGAAGCCGCTGCAGGCTCGGGTAGCTGAACTGACCCGCGACAAGGCGTACATTGATTCCGTGATCAAAAATAATGCAGAAAAAGCTGATTATGTGGCCAATAAAACGCTGCGGAAGGTTCAGAAGAAAGTAGGCTTCCCGGACAAGATTCGTTAATTGCCTGACAGGAGGAACTGACATGAAGAGTATCAAACCGGAAGAATTAGAAAAAAATGTATTTCATATGATCGGTAAGGAGTGGTTGCTGGTCACCGCCGAGAAGGCGGGCAAGGTGAAAACCATGACCGCTTCCTGGGGCGGGCTGGGCGTCCTGTGGGGCAAAGATGGGGC
>NZ_JBOKYU010000041.1:0-19992 GCF_051972735.1 Laedolimicola sp.
GGTATTTATCAGCCATGGAGACTGTATCGAAGACGTGGAGTACCTGGAGAAGCTGATACGGGAACGGTTCGGAATTGAAAGGTTTCTGGTAAATTATGTGGGTCCGACCATCGGAGCGCATTCCGGACCGGGAACCCTGGCGCTGTTCTTCGTGGGAGAACCCCGCTAGAAAAATGATATAAAAAACCGGGAGAAACGTCCGAACACCTCGCAAGAGCAATCTGGCGGAGGTTCTCCCGGTTTTTCTTCGCTCACAGGCTTATCTGCGGACGCAGTCCCGGGTGATCTCCGCCAGGGAAGATACGCCGCACATAGCCATGGTATCCTTAAGTTCGGAACCGATTTTGTTGATGTAGGCTTCTACGCCTTCCCGGCCGCCGCCGTATACAGCAGTAACGAAGGGGCGGGCGATGATGACAGCGTCGGCGCCCAGAGCCAGAGCCTTGAAGACGTCAGTGCCGGAGCGGATGCCGCCGTCCACCAGGATTTTCATGGAATCGCCTACAGCCTCGGCGATTTCTTCCAGGACTTCTGCGGTGGCAGGGCACTGGTCGAGGACGCGGCCGCCATGGTTGGAGACTACGATTGCCGCGGCTCCGGCTTCTTTGGCTTTCAGAGCGCCTTTGACCGTCATGACGCCCTTGACGATAAAGGGAACGCCGGCCTCTTCCGCGATGGCGCGCAGCTCTTCCACAGATTTACTTCCGGCAGGCGGATTCAGGTTCTGGAGGAACGGAAGGCCGGCAGCGTCGATATCCATAGCAACGGCAAAGGGAGCGGCGTCATGAACCAGAGCCATTTTCTCACGGATAGTTTCAATGTTCCAGGGCTTTACGGTGGGAATTCCGAAGCCTCCGGCATGCTTGATGGCTTTGGTGGCTGCTACCATGACATTGCTGTCGGTGCCGTCTCCGGTGAAGGCTGCGATGCCAAATTCAGCGCAGGCAGAGACCAGGATATCATTGTAGGATACATCGTTGAGAGAGTCGCCATAGTGGAGGTTGACTGCTCCTACGGGACCTGCGAAGAAAGGATACTGAAAAGATTTCCCAAACAGTTTAAGCGTAGTATCTATGGGGCGTTTTTCTACCAGGGTGTCCATTTGCACCCGGATTTCCTTCCATTTATCATAGTTACGGATGGCGGTGTCGCCGATTCCCTTGGAGCCCGGGCCCGGCATTTTGTTGCCGCAGGCGCGGCCGTTGCACTCGGGACAGGCCTTGCAGACCTTTCCCACAAGACCTCGGGCGTTCTGGATACATTCATTGTAATTCATAGTGCGTACCTCTTTCTTTTGTAATCATGGTTCAAGTTTGTGATGATTATAGTATAATTTTTCTTTCTTTACAAGTAAGAATGGATGTGGGCTTGACAGATATGTTCGGCAAATGTAGAATGAAAACAGAATATTAATTCGGCAAATGCAGAAAAGAAACGCACCATGTGGAAAGTGAAAAATGGAATTTTACGAAAGGAGAAATCTGCGCATGAGACGATTACCAGACTCAGAGCTGGAGATGATGATGATTATCTGGGACGTCGGTCGTCCGGTGACCCGGGCTGAAATAGAAATGCAGCTGCCAAAGGAACGGCAGCTTTCAGCCACAACGATCCTGTCCTTCCTGTCACGTTTACAGGAAAAGGGCTTTGTGGACGTATACAGGGAGGGGAAAACCAATGTTTATAAGGCGGTGGTTCCGAAGGAGGAGTATCTCCAGGAGGAGAGCCGCAGTATCTGGAAACGGCTGTATCAGAATTCCATAGGAAATTTTATGACGGCTCTGGGATCCGGAGAGGAGCTGTCAGAAGAAGATCTGGATGAATTACAGGAGTTCCTGGACCGGGAGAGAAGGGAGCGTGGAATATGAGGCAGGCGAAGTATCGAAAGATTTTCTGGCTGGTGCTGCTTCTGGAGCTGGTGCTTTTGCATTTTGTCCTGATGTTCCGACTTTATGTGCTCCGCTGGACGTATCCGCAGGTGCAGAGCCTGAATATCCTGCTTCCGATCTGGGCAGCCGGGGCGGGATTGTTGCTTTTGTGGCAGTTGGGCTCCTATCAGATATTTCGCCGGAAGGCGATCGCGGCGGCAAAGCCGGTGGAGGAAAGCTGGGTGCACAGTGCCTGCGGGCAGGCCGCTTCCGAGGTAGGGCTTGGGAGAACCCCGGATCTTTATCAGAGCGCTGCAGTGACTACGCCGATGATTCTGGGTTTTATTTCGCCGGTGATGCTGATTCCGGATACCCGCTACAGCTATGGAGAACTTCGGATGGTTTTTCTCCACGAATGTACCCATGCAAAGAGACGGGATCTCTGGTATAAGCTGATTTTCACGCTGGGAAGCTGTATCTTCTGGTTTCAGCCTGCAGTCTGGTTTTTGAAAAACGCGGCTTTCAAGGATGTGGAGGTAGCCTGTGATCAGAGTGTGACGATGGAAAGATCAGAGGTAGAGCGGGATACCTACGCAAAATTTTTACTGGCTTCCCTCCGACGGGGACGGGAGCGCACAAAGGCTTATTCCGCATACTTTTATAACAACAAGGCAGTGATGCGCGCCCGGCTTCAGGTAGTGACCCGGGAGCAGGAGCCTGGAGTTTGGACCGGTCTGGCTGCCTTTGCGCTGCTGACGGCAGAACTGGTTGTCTGCGTGGGAATCTTTGGTATCGCGGTACGTCGGGATGTGCGGGAAGAAAATTACCAGCAGGAGGCTGCTGTCAATCTGTATCTGGGTCTGGATGCGCCGGACAGCTTCTCGGATACAGCGATAAAGAAAATGACAGGGCTTCAGCCGGTGGACGGTGAGAGCTATTATGATTGGCGAATGAGCGCCATGGAGCAGTACCCGGAGACGGAGTGGGCAGATATGAAGGAAGCGGTGGACGGCCCCTGGCAGCTGCGGGTAAAGACCCAGGCCTCCTATCTGGATTCTGTGTCGGATTTTGTGTACCGGTATATCATGTACTACGAGGATCCGGAGCGGGGAAGCGCCTACAATCCGGAGGAATCCAGCGGTTACAATACGCTTGAGGTTATCGATCGGACGCTATTGGCGGGAGACGCAGACGAGTATGTCTGCAGACTGCTGTTCCGGGATATTGTGTGGGCTGACGAGAAGCCGGAAAAAGACCTGCCGGTGGAGGGTAAGAGCTATGAGGAAAACGGAACAGAATACCGCTATAATGACTGGGCGGTTCATGTAAAACGGGTGGGCGAGTATACCTATGAGCTGGTGGGTGTGGCGGAAACGTCCCGGGTACTGGCGGCCATGGAGGAAGTCTATCCGGAGGATGCAGAGACTGCTTATGCCTCACTTCCGACGCTGGATTTGAAGCAGCAGCCTTCCGGTCAGGCGACTGTGAGAGACGGAGTGCCGGAGGTCTCCTGGAACGGTGGAGCAGACTGGACGGAGGTTCCGGTTTCGCTGGAAAAGCTCACAGAACGGGGGGATGAGATGGACGGACAGCTTTCCGGCATACAGGAGAAAAGCTATGTGGTATCGGAGACCATGACAGCCTTTGCTTATGGCGGTTCCCGGACGGTTCCCGTATCCGTGACCTTCAGTCCGGATAAAGGAAAAAACTGGAAAACAATCGTTGTGACAAATGAAGCAGTCAGTGTACGGCGACTGTTCTTAAGTTTTCCGGATGCGGAACATGGCTTCCTGATATTCACTGGTGATCGGACTATGCACCAGGAGGGAA
Source organism: Laedolimicola sp. (assembly GCF_051972735.1). NCBI lineage: Bacteria > Bacillati > Bacillota > Clostridia > Lachnospirales > Lachnospiraceae > Laedolimicola > Laedolimicola sp. The sequence goes on from NZ_JBOKYU010000041.1 coordinate 3,699, forward strand.
GCAGCATCTACCGGACAGAGGACGGAGGCGAAAACTGGTTTGAAGTGAAGCCGGAGCAGGGCTACAGTCAAAGCGGTGGTCATTCCCTGTTGACGGGGGCAGCCTTTGTGACGGCAGAGACGGGCTTTGTGACCGGTGGAGACGGCTGTTATCGGACAGAGGATGGCGGCAGAAGCTGGGAGCCGGTGTATATGGAGCTTCCGGCTGTAGACTGCGCGGAAAGCTATACCGTCTGCTATCCGCCGGAGGTACAGGACGAAAAACTGGTGCTATATCTGGGAATGCAGGAGTATTCAGAGCTTGGAGGGACGAAGCTTCGCTATGAATCCACCGATCAGGGACAAACGTGGACTTACACAGGTGTGGTATATAGAAGATGAGGTTTGCCGGGGATGTTCGGGTAAACGATAACAGGCCGGAGAGGAGAAACAGATGGAAATAGTGGATAAGGCTACGGAAAGACGCTGGAGGCGGAGACTGGGGCGCCTTTTGTGGGAGCGGCGGTTGTACAGTCCCTGGTTCCTGCTAGTGTATTTCTGGTTCTGGAGGACGCTGTACCGGTTTTGCTGGTTGGGCGGTGTGCGAAGACGGGTGCCGGTTCTGGCAGGCTGTCTGGGATTATTTCTGTTCTATTTTTTCTGGTATCTGTGGGAACGGCGTTTGTATCGGAAAAACAGCTATCCAGGTATCTTAAAAGACATAGAGGTCGAGGACAACCGGCTGCTTTTGCCGAAAGACAAAAGGGTGGAGCTTCGGGAGCTGCGCTGGTACCGGAGCAAAAAAGAGCAGCTATGGATTTTTCTGAAGGGACACCGTTTTCTTTGGATTGATGTGACAGAATTGCCGGACAGGAAGAAGAAGCTGCTCCGGATGAAGCTGACCCAGCGGGGACTGCTGGCAGGACATTTCTGGAAACTTCCGGTGGCTGTAGGCCTGGCAGTGATAACGATACTTGGAAGCGCTGGCGTAATCTGGATGGGAACACCTTATAACGGCAAGTTGTCCTGGAAGCTGGATCAGTTGCGAAATCCGGAAAAGTGGGAGCTGACAGTGCCGGAAAAAGAAAACACAGATGGGGATAGGCTTTTATAAAAGAGCGTGTTACAATAGAAAAAATAGAAAAAAAGCGGAATCGCCTAAAGGGGGATAAGAATGAGAAAGATCAAAGGGGTATCGGCACTGCTTCTTGGCATGGGACTGCTGGCCGGCAGCCTGTCCGGCTGTGGGAAAAAGCAGGCGCAGCCGGAGGAGCTTCTGACAGAATATATCGGGCTTCTGAATCAGGAGAATTACGGGGATATGTATGAGTTCCTGACAGAGGAGGCTCAGGAAACCACGGATAAGGAAACTTATGTAAACCGGTATAAGAATATCTATGGCGGGATTGAGGCTTCGGATATCCGAGCAGATATTAAGGAGCCGGGCGAGAAAAAGGACGAAAAAGCGGAAACCCAGAGGGTGAAGTATACGCTGACCATGGACACCATTGCCGGGGAGTTGTCCTTTGATACGGTAGCAATCTTCACAAAAAATGAGGACGGGGCTTATAAGATGAGCTGGGATAGCCAGGACATTTTCCCGAATCTCTATAATGAGGATACGGTCAAGGTGGTGACGACCCAGGCCAAACGTGGCAATATCTATGACCGCAATCAGGTGGAACTGGCCCGGGAGGGTATCGCTTCTTCCGTAGGTCTGGTGCCGGGCAAGCTTCCGGAGGACCGGGACGGCGCCATCGCGCAGCTGTCGGAGCTTCTGGAAATCAGTACGGAGAAGATAGAGAAGGCCTTAAGCGCAGGCTGGGTGCGGGACGATACCTTTGTGCCGCTTCGGACCGTAGCCAAGGACGCCATGGAGCTGAAAGAAAAGCTGCTGGAAATTCCGGGCGTGATGATTTCGGACACGAAGGTGCGGTTTTATCCCTTTGGCGAAAAGGCAGCTCAACTCACCGGCTATGTACAGAATATTACGGCGGAAGAACTGGAAAAAAGAACAGGGCAGGGGTATAATAGAAACAGCATCATCGGCAAGGCAGGCGCAGAGCGCATCTATGAGGAGCAGCTTCGTTCGAAGGATGGCTATACTATAGAGATCCGGAATCAGCTGGGCGAAGTGAAAGATGTGGTGCTGGAGAAGCCGGCGGAGGATGGACAGGATGTGAAGCTGACCATCGACATCACCCTGCAGCAGTATCTTTATCAGGAGGTGGAGGGCGACGAGGGCTGCGCGGTTGCCATGGATCCCACTACCGGAGCAGTGCGGGCGTTGGTCAGCACACCGGCTTACGATCCCAATGATTTCGTTATGGGTTATACTGCCAGCGCGTGGGAGGCGCTGAATTCTGACGAGTCCCAGCCACTGTATAACCGTTATCTGGCGGCCTGGACGCCCGGATCCAGCTTCAAACCCGTGGTGGCGGCTCTGGGTCTGACAGCGGGAACGCTTAACCCGGACGAGGATGTGAAGAATGACGGCTTAAAATGGCAGAAGGACTCGAGCTGGGGCGATTATTATGTGACTACCCTGGTGGATTATCCGGTGAAGAATCTGGAAAATGCCTTGGTGCATTCCGACAATATCTATTTCGCAAAGGCAGCCTGCGCATTGGGTGAGAAAGACTTTATGAAGGGTCTGGATTCCCTGGGCTTTGGGGAGGAGCTGCCCTTTGATTTCGCGGCGACGGCGTCCGGCTATGGAAGCGATGGCAGGATCGCGTCCGAGACAGAACTGGCGGACAGCGGCTACGGACAGGGCAAGATACTGGTGAACCCGATTCACTTAAGCAGCATTTATTCCGCTCTGGTAAATGGAGGTAATATGGTGAAGCCTTATCTGCTGGACGGCGAGAGCGCCACATACTGGAAAGAGGGCGTGTTCACTAAAGAGGCAGCAGATACGGTGCTGGCGGATCTCTATCAGGTGGTGGAGGATAGCGCCGGTACGGCCCATGCGGCACAGCGGGATGCCTTCCGCATGGCAGGAAAGACCGGCACAGCGGAATTGAAGATTTCGAAGGATGACACGGAGGGTCAGGAGCTTGGCTGGTTCGTGGGTATGTGCGTGGAAAACACGGAGAAGCCGCTGCTGATTACGATGATGATCGAAGACGTCAAAGGCCGGGGCGGAAGCCATTATGTGATTCCAAAAGTCATGAAGGGCTTTGATGAATATATGAAATAAATGATAGGTATTACTGACAGGAAAGCAGGAAGCATATGAAAAATAACGGACCACTGAAAAAATATCTCTATAAAAGTCTGGCGGGTGCAGGTTCTATTATTATCTGCATCCTGGTATTTTTCGCCATGTACCGATTCGACCAGATCGTGGCGGCGTATAATCTGATGAAGGGAATTTTGATGCCCTTTATCTATGGTGCGGTGATTGCCTACCTGCTGACTCCCGTCTGCAATTTTATCGAACGGCATTTGTCTCGTTTTTTAGAAAGCAGAATGAAGAAGCCGGAAAAGGCGCGCAGTATCGCCGGGGCGGCAGGCATCGGCCTCAGCATGGTGTTCAGTCTGCTGGTGATTTATCTCCTGATTGCCATGGTTATGCCGCAGGTATTTTCAAGCATCGGCAGCATTGTGACGGCGTTCCCGTCCATGGTTAATAAATGGTCGGCCTGGATTCAGAATTATCTGCAGGACAATGAAATAGTTTGGAATTATGTAAACCAGTTTATTGATACGGTTTCTGTCAATGTGGAGAGCTGGCTGGAAACCAAGCTCCTGCCTAATATGCAGACCATCGTAAGCGGTGTTTCCGCAGGGCTTTTGGGGGCTATCGTCGTGATGAAAAATATTTTGATCGGCCTGATTGCCGCCATCTACATGATGGGCAACCGCCGAAAATTCGCGGCTCAGGCCAAGAAGCTGATTTACAGTGCATTCAGTGTACGGCATGCCAACGCGATTCTGGACGAGTGTCGGCTGATTGACCGGATGTTCGGCGGATTCATCAGCGGCAAGCTTATCGATTCCCTGATTATTGGCTGCCTGTGTTTCTTCTTTATGAGCATTCTGAACCTGCCCTATTCCATGCTGATCAGCGTGGTGGTGGGCGTGACTAATATCATCCCGTTCTTTGGACCCTATATCGGGGCGATTCCCAGCGCTATCCTGGTGTTGACGGTGAATCCGATGCAGTGTCTGTATTTCCTGATCCTGATTTTACTTTTGCAGCAGTTTGACGGCAATTTTTTGGGACCGAAGATCCTGGGCAACTCCACGGGTCTGTCCAGCTTCTGGGTGCTGTTTTCCATTCTGGTGTTTGGCGGTCTCTTGGGATTTGTGGGCATGATCATCGGTGTTCCGGCTTTCGCGGTCATCTACGACCTGGTGAAAAAATGCGCCAACTATCTGCTGCGGCAGAAAAAGCTGACGACGGACACGGATACTTATCAGGAACTGGTATCCATAGAACAGGACGGCGGACAGCTTCGTTATGTACAGAATGCGGATAGGCCGGAGCGGAAAAAAGAGGAACAGGAGGAAACCCCATGATTTTAGCGGTAGATATCGGCAACACCTACATTGTGGTAGGCTGCATCCGGGACGATGAGATTGTATTCGTGGAGCGGCTTCACACAGATACGAAGAAATCAGAGCTGGAGTATGCCATCAGCATTAAGACGGTTCTGGAGATATATGGAATTGATAAAAAGGAACTGGCCGGAGCAATTCTCTCGTCGGCGGTACCGCCTCTGACCGGTGTGATGCGCCGGGCTGCGGGCAAGGTGACAGGCCGGGAGCCGCTGGTGGTGGGACCGGGCGTCAAGACCGGCCTGGACATCCGTATCGATAATCCGGCCCAGCTGGGCTCCGACCTGGTGGTAGGCGCGGTGGCAGCCATTGAGGAATATCCCTGTCCGCTGGTAGTCGTGGATCTGGGAACAGCTACCACTTTTACTGTAGTCAATGAGAAGAAGCAGGTTATGGGCGGCATGATTATGCCGGGCGTGGGCGTGGCCCTGGACGCCATGATCAGCCGTACATCCCAGCTTCCGAAGATCAGCCTGGATCCGCCGAAAAAGTTCATCGGCAGCAACACTGTGGATTGCATGAAGAGCGGCGTCCTCTATGGAAACGCGGCCTGCGTGGACGGTATGATTGGACTCATCGAGGAGGAACTGGGCCAGCAGGTGTCTGTGGTAGCCACAGGCGGTATGGCCAGGTACATTGCGCCCTATTGCAGGCGAAAGCTTAAGCTGGACGACGCACTGCTTTTAAAGGGCTTAAAACTTATCTACCGGAGAAATCAGTAAGCCCGGCCTTGTGAGGAGAATGACCATGACAGAGAACAGAAAAGAAAATGCCAGGGAAGAGGATCGGAGATATACGCAGGTCTTTGAGACGAGATGTCCTGTGGACTCATCCAAAGTAAAACATACGGTTACCTTCATCGCGGCCAGCTGCAGCCGGGTGGACGATCTCATAGAGGATTTTCATTGCAGCAGAAACAGCGCCTGCATTAAATGTCAGCAGAATTATCTGTAAAAGCAGGCTGGGCTCACAGTCGTACGCGATGGAAGGTTTGACATTGCTTCTGTACAGTAATGCAAAAAGAAATTGAAATTGTGAAAAAATAATAAAGATAATTCTGAAATATGCACAAAAAAACTTGATAAAATAGATGAAATATGACGAAAATGCTAATCGAACTTGACTGGAAAGAAAAAATCGTGTATAGTGAGTCTATCAACAGAAAACGGCAGAACATACATTGTTCGTACTGACGGACTGTTTTGAAAACAAGATTGTTTAGCAAAATGGAGCCAGTATTCTATCGAAAAAGGTAGGATACTGGCTTTTTGTATGTTGAAAACCGGAAAAAGGACGGGAGAAGGAGAATGTTCGAGATTATTCTAATTTCACATGGGCCCCTGTCGAAGGCCATGCTGGAAACGGCGCAAATGATCGTAGGTGAACAGGAACACGTAACCTGTTTTGGACTGTATCTGGGTGACAGCGTAGATTTATTCCGGGAAAGGGTGGAGGAAGAGATTCGGAATAAGCTGGAAGAGAGCGACGTGCTCGTATTGACGGATATGCAGTCAGGCAGCCCCTTCAATGTTACCGTGGGGGCCATGGGATATTTCGCAGACGGTGCGGCAAGGTCTATACGGCCAATAACGGAAAGCTGGGAATTAAGGCGTACGAAAGCGTGGATCCGGATGTGATTATTACGGATTTGAAGATGCCGCTGATGGGCGGAATTGAGATGAGCCGGAAGATCCGGGAAACGGATCGGGAGACGCCGATTATTATTACGACGGCCTTTGACGATAAGGAGGTCATTTTGAAAGCAGTCGATGTGGGCATCAACAAGTACATTGTAAAGCCCATCGACACGGAGGCCCTTCTGGGCGCACTCAGTGAGGTATCAGTTCAGGTGCTGAAGATTCAGGACGGAATCCTGACGGGCTCCGGACTGATTGTGGACAGAGAGGAAAAACTGAAAAAGGAGGCGGATATCAAGCAGATTTTTGCTACGCTTCTGAAAGAGGAGACAGGAAAGGGACCGCAGGTCGTAAAAGTATTTATTCAGGGAACCATTGTGAAGGTCACGCTGGATTCAGTTCTGACGAAAATGGAACTGAGCATGATAGCCAATGAGAAGAATTACCGCATGATCAGCTACACAAGAGAGGTATTCTACCTGGATCGGAAAGAGCGGATGGAAGAGGCCATGTCCGGGCAGCTGGGAATGGATGTGATGCTCCGGCATGTGACCTGCAACGCGAAAGAAAACAGGGACGACCTGCAGTTTGAACTTAAGATTTATTAGTCGGGAGGATAAGCTTATGTATATTTCTATGATAGAACTGATGAAAAAAGCGAGAGAAGGACATTACTGTGTGCCGGCGATAGCAGTGGAAAATGAGCATTCCGTGCGGGCGGCGATTCAGGCGGCTGAGGAAAAAAAATCTCCGCTGATCATGATTGCACTATATAAAGTAAACCCGGATATCCATTATTTTGGAAGAATTGTGGAAGATCTGGCTATCCGCGCGAAGGTGCCGGTGGCCATGTGCCAGGATCATGGCGGAACCTACGCGGAGGCCATGTGGGCCATACGCGCGGGCTTTACCGACGTGATGGTGGATCGTTCGACCCTTCCCTTTGAGGAAAATATCGCCCAGGTAAGCGAGATTGTAAAGGTAGCGCATGCAGTAGGCGTGGGCGTAGAAGCAGAGCTGGGTCATGTGGGTATGGCAAATCAGTACGAGACGGACGGAACCGGTGGCTTCACCGTTCCGGAGGAAGCAATTGAATTCGTAGAGCGGACAGGCGTGGACGCTCTGGCGGTCGCTATCGGAACAGCTCACGGCGTATACAGCGGCGTGCCGAAGCTCCAGTTTGATTTGCTGGCAGAGCTCCGGGAAAAGGTTCCGGTTCCGTTGGTACTGCATGGGGGCTCCGGTACCGGAGACGAGAACCTGAAGAAGGCCTGCCAGATGGGCATCTGCAAGCTGAATATCTCCAATGACCTGAAACGGGGCGCGATTGCGAACCTGAACGAGAAGTGCAAGGACGGCATGGGCGCTTACGCCATGTATCCGCTGCTGTATGAAGGCTACAAGAACGTGGCGGCCCATTATATGACGCTGTGCGGTTCAGAAGGAAAAGCATGAGAAGCCGGAAGCTGATTGCACCGGATTGGGAGAAACGATATGAAATATGCATATTTAATTATGGGACGTTACGATGAAAAAACGGACAGAGCAGAAATTCAGGATGGAAAAGCCCGGATTGTGGGGGTGAAGGATCTGGAAACAGCCTGCACAGTGGCGAACGAGCTGATAAAAGAAGGCGTAAATTGTATTGAGCTGTGCGGCGGTTTTGGCTCTGCGGGAGCGAAGGCAATCATAGAAGCCACCGGAAATGAGATCCCGATTGGATATATAACGCATCTGCCGGAGCAGGACGAATTGTACGCAAAGGTATTTTCTAAAAAGTAGTCCCGGATTTCCCGTTGCTTTTTAGCTGTAAAACAACTATAATAACCCTAAAGTCTAATACAGCGAGGTAACGGATTATGGAAAAGAAAAAAGTAGTAGTTGCTTTGGGACATAAAGCACTGGGAACCACATTGCCGGAGCAGCAGGTGGCAGTAAAGAATGCGGCGAAAGCCATTGCGGATCTGGTGGAGGAGGGCTGTCAGGTAGCCATCAGCCACAGCAACGCGCCCCAGGTGGGCATGATTCATACGGCTCTCAATGAGTTCGGAAAAGAGCACGAGAATTACACCTTCGCGCCCATGTCAGTCTGCTCGGCCATGAGCCAGGGCTACATCGGATACGACCTGCAGAACGCCATCCGGGAGGAGCTTCTGGGAAGAGGCATTCTGAAGACCGTCAGCACCATCATTACCCAGGTAGTGGTAGATCCCTACGACGAGGCATTTGCGGAGCCTATCAAGGTGATTGGCCGCTATATGACGAAGGAAGAGGCCGAGGCAGAGGAAGAAAAAGGAAACTTTGTGGTGGAAGAGGAAGGAAAAGGCTTCCGCCGTGTGGTTGCGGCTCCGAAGCCCACGGATATCGTGGAAATCGACGCGATCCGCACACTGCTGGACGCGGATCAGGTAGTCATCGCCTGCGGAGGCGGCGGAATTCCGGTGCTTCGCCAGCGCGGCCACTTAAAGGGTGCCAGCGCCGTCATTGAGAAGGATTATGCCAGCGGAAAACTGGCGGAGCTTCTGGACGCGGACATGCTGATGATTCTGACCGGAGAGAATAAGATCTGTATCAATTATGGTACAGACCGTGAGAAAGAGCTGGATAAGGTAACACCGGAAGAAGTGGAGTCCTACGCGGCAGCAGGACAGTTTCCGCGGGCGTCCGTACTTCCGAAGATGGCGGCAGGCGCTTCCTTTGTGGCAGGCCGTCCGGGCCGGGTGGCGGTGATTGCGGATCTGGCGAAGGCAAAAGAGGCCCTTCACGAGAAGACCGGAACAATTATCAGAGAGGCAAAGTAATTTATGTCTGCGAAGATACAGAAGATATGCGTCGGCTTATTTTCCGGCGGAGCGGCACTGGTGTGGCTGCGGGTCTGCTATATGGCCGCAGTTTCCTTAAATGAGACAAAGAAAATCGGTCTTCTGGCCCTGGGGTGGTTTTCCTGCTTTTGACATTTCTGACAGAGAAATTGTCCGGGCGGCTTAAAAATGAAAAAAGATTCTGGCGGGGAGCGTCTCTGACGCTCCTGCTTTTGATGGCGGCAGGATTACTCTATTGCGGCTTACAGCTTCGGGTTTACCCGGGCTGGGATTTCGGATCCGTCTACCAGGGAGCGGTGGAAATTGCGGAGGACGGCGCGTTTTCGGAAAGCAGCAACTGGTATTTTACTACCTATCCCAATAATGTGGCAGTCTGCATGTTCCTGGCCGTATTTTTTAAAATATTCGGGGGCTTATGCTCCTACATTACCCTGGGCGTGCTGCTGAATGTGGGTCTGATTGTGCTGGGCGTTGCGTTTCTGTTCCTGCTGGCAGAACAGCTTTACGGCGGGCGGCTGGCATGGCTTGCGCTGGTGGTCTGCGCCTGTTTTCTGCCCTTCTATATGCATGCTGCGATTTTTTATACGGATACCTTTGCCCTGCCCTTTGTGACAGGCTGTTTTCTGTCCTATCAGCTTCGGAAGAAGGACGCCCGGTTCCTGCTTCTGACGGCTGCCGTGCTTGCAGTGGGATATAAGGTAAAGGGAAGCCTGGGCGTGATTCTGATAGCGCTTCTGATTCATATCTGGCTGGGAAAGGAGAAAGCCGCGGAACGGATGAAAAAGAGCTTATTGCTTCTAATCCCGTTCCTGGCTTTGGTAGGAGCGCTTACGGTAATTCCACAGAAAATGCCCTTTTTTGACGCGACGGATTCCTATCAAAATGAATTCCCGGTGGAGCACTGGCTGGCGCTTGGACTGACCGGCGTGGGCGGCTACGACGCCAACGTGTACTGGATGACGGCTTCTGTGGAGGGAAAAGCGGAAAAACAGAAAACGGATCGTACATATATTAAAGAAAAATTGGAAGAATATGGAAGTGAAGGCCTGCGCCAGCACCTGGACAGCAAGATTGTATTTACCTGGGGCGATGGCGTGTATTTCGCTCCGGAGAAGCTGAAGCGGGATCCCCTGCGGGAGAGTCGGCTCCATTCCCTGTTTCTGTATGACGGCGCGGATTACGCGAAAACTTATCGGTATTGCAATGCAGTACAGCTTCTTCTGCTTGGCGGAATTCTCTTATCGCTGCTTGTGAATTTCTTCGGGAAATGCGAAACACGGGAGATACAGGCCATGCAGATAGCAGTCTTCGGCCTGTTCCTGTTCCTGCTGATCTGGGAAACCCGCTCCCGGTATCTTGTGAATTTTGTTCCGATATTCATTTTGATGGGGATAGATGGAATCCAGGGAATCCGGTCTTTGCTTCCGGTGAAAAAAGCGGGCAAATGAAAACAGAAAAACCGGGTAAATAAGGAAAATGAAAATGAGTACAGGATGTGAAAATCCCGTACTCATTTTTTGACTAAGCAAACGTATCATTTACTGCAGCCGTATCACCTGCTGGCCGGGAGCCGCGCCGAAGGTCTTCTGACAATATTGGTCAATGGCTTCGTTTTCCGGATCCAGGTTGATGAAATATTCGTACTCCAGATCGATGGCAATGTTGATGATATCCGCAAATTCATCCTCTGAGGAGACGCCCACGTGAACGTCTACGGTGGGGGTGTAGAGCAGGTATTTGGTCAGATGGTAGACATATCCCATATCATCTTCCGGAATGCAGATCAGATAATCCTGATAATGTTCCACGTCATATTCGTCCATAAGACGCTCCATTTCCGCGCGGACAGGGTATTCGCCGGTCCGATGGAGAATGGATGTGGACATACCGAGCTTCCGGTACACGAGAAGCAGAAGCAGCGTGCCGATTACCGTTAGGGGCAGCTTCTGCTCATCCAGCTCCCGCAGAAGGTAAAAGAGCGCGTAGGCAAAGCAGAACATGATAATCGTGCGGTAATAACGTCCGTATCCGGCCATGACGACGGCTTCGCCCTCCGGCATGGAGAACAGATACATACACAGATTACCAAGCTGGTAGAGGACGTAAACCACAGTCAGAAAGACAGCACGTCCGAGCCAGGGGCGTACAGAAAGCTTATGCATAGCGCAGGCGGCCATAAAAACCGCAAGGACAAGAAGCAGAAGCAGAAGGCCGCGTCCGGCGATAATCTGCTGCCGGAAAGCTTCTGTAATCCGGGAGATGGAACCGTCTGCCATCTTCTGCTGCATGTTGGCGAGATAGGCGGAAAGAGACATACTGTGGGGAGATGACTCCGCGGCGGCGAAGACATAGGCCACATGCTTTTTCCACAGCAGCAGTGTGAGAAGCGGTGCAAAAAATACGGTGTACCAGGATCGGCGCGCGGGAGCGGAAGCGGTTTTCCCGTGACGGCATGCATGCCAGATCAGCTTACCGGCCAGCAGCGCCCAGAAGAAAATGCCGGAATTCTTAATCAGAATCAGGGCGACGGCAGGCAGGACGGAAAGCCAGGCAGTCTGGTCTTCTGCTCCCAGCTCCTGCTCCAGCAGAAGAAGTGCGGCAGCTCCGGTAAGGGCCAGAAGCGCGTCCACAAGGAGTTCGGAAGGAACCGTATTGTAGCTCAGGAAAAACAGCGTACTTCCCAGCATCAGAAAAATACCCGTAAACCTTTGCTTTCGGATACAGGAGAATAAGGGCAGGATCATGCTGAGGGACAGCATCACCTGCGCGAACATCTGACAGCCTTCCGATACGCGGGAGATCAGACAGCAGACGTAATATATAAAAGACGAGCTTCCCAGCGGATAGGCCTGAAACAGGATGAGCGGATCCTGAAAGGTCGGGAAGCGATCCGTCAGAAGCATCTGTTTTACGACCAGGGCCCAATGGGAAAAATTGTCATAGGAATTGAAAACCTGTCCTTTCAGCATCAGTAAAAAGTAAAGGCAGGACAGCGCGAAAAACACATAACCCGGGCAGAGAAAATCCCGGTACAGTCTGTGATCCCGAAGGGAAAGCACAGCCAGAAGAAGCCCTGCGCCGAATAAAAGCCAGACGGACAGAGAAAGCAGGTTCAGGATGCCTGCCGCAAACAGGACGCAAATCTGTCCGCAGAAGACGATGGCCGGAAGAAACTCGACCGGCAGCCTCGTTTTTTTATGCAGAACCGTCAGATAGCCAAAGGCGGAAAGGGCAAACAGCAGTACGCGCAGGCCCAGCAGCAGAGTATTCATAACATGCTCCTCCAGAAATTAAATAGTTTTGAAAATATAGCGGCGCTGTATCTGGTAATTGAGCAGGTACAGAACCGTGTCCACTACAATTTTAATCAGAGTGGGCGGAACCGGCAGGAAGGAAAAGAGGCTTACCAGACCGGCAGAGCAGAGCATAACGACCACGCAGAGGGCGTAATACTTCGGAAGCGTGGAGCCTGTGCTGCCCTTATCGGAAAAAACCAGCTTTTTATTGCAGGAATAATTGACCAGCGAGGAAATAATCCGCGCGATGACCGTGGCTTCCAGAATCCGGTATGCGCCTGCGGGGAGAAGCAGCTCCGCAGCCGTAAAGCAAACCAGATCCACCAGAGAGGAAAATAACGAGGATACGGCGTATTTCAAAAAGGTGCCAAACAGAATCCGGTATATTTTGATGGAATCTACCAGCGGATTAAAATGGGATTCGGAATTATTGTCCAGATAAACGGTGCTAATCTCCAGGGTGTGTACCGGGGTTTTGGAGAGGGCCGCGTCAGTCAGCATATTCATCTCATATTCGAAGCGCTCGCCGGAGAGCTGGCACATATGTGAAAGCAGATCCCAGGAAATTCCCCGGAGACCGGTCTGGGTATCGGTCACGGATACGCCGTACAAAAGCCGGAACAGGGAGCAGGTCAGAAGATTGCCGAAACGGCTGCGGAAGGGAACGTCATCCTGATGGAAATTGCGGCAGCCAAGCAGGAGAAAGCGATCCTCCTTCCGGTGAAGATTCTCCATTTTCTGATCCATCCGCCGGATATCCGCTGCCAGATGCTGGCCGTCGGAGTCGGCGGTAATGACGCCCAGTCCCGTCCATTGCGGCTGCTCTAAAATATAGGCAAAGGCGTCCTTCAAAGCCCGTCCCTTGCCCTGATTGACTGTATGGGTCAGAATATGGCACTGGGGGTGCTCTGAGAGCTTTTCGAAGATTGGTTTATATTCGGAAGCGCTTCCGTCATCCACCAGAACCAGGTGTTCCGCGCCGGAAGCAATCAGCTGGTCCACATATTCCAGAAGGTGCGCCGGCGGATTCAGAGCCGGAATTACAAGAATGCTTTTCATTTGTGTTACCTCGTGTATGTAAATTAGTAAATTTTAGACATGTGAATCGTGGAAATGCCGTACCATGCAGCCAGAGAGCTGTTACGGTAGTCGGAAGGATCCTCGGACAGTTCCTGCGGATCCAGCAAGGTCGGGCAGACTGAGAGATTGGGAACCCATACCTCGTCGGGCCCCTGGGTGATCAGAGAGTAGCGGTACAGGGTTTCCCGGTGATAGGTCTGCGCGTACTGCTTATGAAGGGAATCCGCCGCGGACAGTCCGGTAATGCAGTCCTTGTCGGAAAAAATCACAAGCGCAAAGAAGGCAAGGGCGAGACCGGTCAGAAAGCTTTTCTTCAAACCGGAAGAAACTGTAGAATCAGCAGCAGCCTTCGGGAAACGGGTACAGAGCCATCCGATGCAGTAGACCAGGTTCAGAAAGAACAGCAGGTAAAACAGCATACGCATGATATTTAAGGAGCGGCCAAAGATGTATGTGTGTCCCATGGAATACAGGGACGGCGTATAGGAGGCCGCCACCAGACAGAAGGAAAAGCCAAGAACGATTCCGGGAAGCGGAAAAGAAAAACGGCAGCCGGAAAGAGCCCGGAACAAAAAGGGAGCCAGAAGGACGGCAAAGAATATGACATAGAGATTTGTCCATTCTCCAATGCCCTTTACCGCATATACAAAGGAATAGTAAACAGCCTCCACAGGCCCCATAGAATCCAGCTGGGCGGCGATTCGGACAGCATTTCCGGGGGCTCTGACATTGATGAAAAAACCAATCAGCATAATCAGAAGCGGGAGTATGCCGCCCAAACCCCGTTTTTCATGGGCGGGAATGCAGAGGAGAAGCAATGCCAGCAGAATCACGGGAGAAAGCAGTCCGGTAATATAATTGGCTCCGCCGATGACAAAGGCCAGAAAACAGCAGCACAGAAGGAAAAATACTCTTTTGGAACGCTTTTCTTCTTTCATATACAGGAGAAGCAGAGCGAAGAAAAACAGCATGCAGCTGTGCATAAACGTATAGTGCAGGGCTCCGTTGTACCAGTAAAAGGCAGATTTCCCTTCGTCAATCACATGGACGCAGAGAAACGAGAGCGCCAGGGAGAGCATCAGCCGCAGGCTTCGGGAAAGCGGAATATAACGGGTAAACAGAACGTGAAACAGAGAAAAAATACTTCCGATTACCATAAAAAGCATCAGAAATGTGGTCAGAAAATAAAGACGCTGACTGAAAATGGCCGGCTGCAGCGACATCAGAAAGATAGAAGAATACGTTCCCTGCCAGGAAGTATAGTAGCCCTTTACATTGGAAACAGCCGCTGCGAGAACGGCAGAAAGAGAATGGGTATCAGTCCAGGCAAGGTGCGCCGCTACGCCGTATGCATAGTCATCTCCGGCGGGATGCGCGTAAAAGGCCAGTCTGCAGACCGGCAGAAGGCTGATAAGAAAAAGGGTAAGCATGATAAAACAAAGCTTTTCCGCAAGGGAAAGCTTTGCGATGGTATGACGGATTCGACGCGGCATGAAATTCTCTCCTCATTGGTTCATGATTCTATCTTATCTAAATATACCCAATCGACAAACCAATGTCAAACCATAAAATGGAAGAAATGCGTGTCAAACAGGCGTCAAATCTTAAAATCCTTGCCATGGACGGCAAATAATGCTATACTGCAAATAACTATGAAGAAAAATAAGAATAAAATCGGAGGATTTTTTAAAATGAGAACTTATCTTGTAACCGGAGGAGCCGGCTTCATCGGTTCCAACTACATTCACTACATGTTCCGCAAGTACGGCGACGCTATCCGCATCATCAACGTGGACGCGCTGACCTACGCAGGCAACCTGGAGAACTTAAAGGACATCGAGGATCGGGACAACTACACCTTTATCAAGGCAGATATCCGCGACCGCGAGGCCATTGAGAAGATCTTTGCGGAAAATGACATCGACCGCGTGGTACATTTCGCGGCAGAGAGCCATGTGGACCGCAGTATCGTGAACCCGGAGATCTTTGTAGAGACCAACGTACTGGGCACCCTGGTAATGCTGAACGCGGCAAAGAAAGCCTGGGAGCTGCCGGACGGCACCTTCAAGGCAGACAAGAAATTCCTGCATGTATCCACAGACGAGGTATACGGATCTCTGGAAGAGGGCGACACTTATTTCTATGAGACCACCCCTATCGATCCGCACAGCCCCTACTCCGCAAGCAAGGCATCCTCTGATATGCTGGTAAAGGCATACTGGGATACCTACCGCTTCCCCATGAACATCACCAACTGCAGCAATAACTACGGCCCGTATCAGTTCCCGGAGAAGCTGATCCCGCTGATTATCAATAACGCTCTGCAGGGCAAGAAGCTTCCGGTATACGGCGACGGCAAGAATGTACGCGACTGGCTGTATGTGGATGATCACGCCAAGGCCATCGACATGGTACAGGAAAATGGCCGCCTGGGCGAGCGCTACAACATCGGCGGACACAATGAGAAGCAGAATATCGAGATTATTAATATCATCCTGGAGACCCTGCAGGAGATGCTGCCGGACGAGGATCCGCGAAAGAAGCTGGTAAGCAAGGATCTGATCACCTACGTGACAGACCGTAAGGGTCATGACCGCCGTTACGCCATCGCTCCGGACAAGATCAAAGAGGAGATTGGCTGGTATCCGGAAACCATGTTCAAGGACGGTATCCGCCTGACTATCCAGTGGTTCTTTGAGCATGAGGACTGGATGAAGAACGTGACAAGTGGTGATTATCAGAAGTACTATGACGACATGTACGCAAATAAATAAGACGTGCGAAATCATCTATAATGCCGATGCGAGCTTGCTCGCAAATCGGCAATTATAGATGATTTCATACGGCGCATAATGCGACCGACTCGGAGCGAAGCGGAGAGGAGGTACGGATTATGTGCGCACGTCGTATAATTG